>NZ_QSTQ01000011.1:23015-76373 GCF_003438275.1 Collinsella sp. OM07-12 | reverse complement strand
TATTTGCTCAATGTGTTCGGCTGAGATCGGAAATCAACCCCGAATGGACTTTTTTTGACCGTTTGCCCAACGGAATCGACCCGTTGGGGAAAATAACTTGACGTTTGGACACTTCTCGTGCTTACAAAGCTGGCGATAAAGCTATATCTGCATGAACGGGTTCTGCATGAGCTCGCGCGCCATGGTGGTCGAATCACCATGACCCGTCAGGCAAACGGTATCGGCCGGAAGCAGCCGGGCGAGCTTGGAGAGCGAGCGCAGAATCGCAGCCTCGTCTCCGCCGGAAAGGTCGGTACGGCCGCGGCTGCCCGGGAATAGCGTGTCGCCAACAAAGGCGATGCTTCCCTGCTCGGTGGCGGCGAACAAAACAATGCCACCCGGTGTGTGCCCGGGCGTCTCGATCACCTGCAGGCAGATATCGCCCACCTCAATAGCATCGCCCTCGGCGAGCAGGCGCGTCGGCTCCCCGGGGTCGGGCGTCTCAATGCCCCACATAGCTCGCTGTTCCTCGATATTCGCATACGGCACCGCCACATCCTTAGCACACAGCTCATACTGGCAGCCCTCGCCAACGGCGGTTCGTACGCCGGCAACACCACCAACATGATCGGCATGGCCATGAGTGCATACGGCTCCAAGCACGCGTACACCGGGATGCTCGGCTCGAATATGCTCCACCAGGCGCTCGCCTTCCCATGCGGGGTCGATAATCACGCACTCATTGTCCGAAATAACAGCATAGCTGTTGGTCTGAATGGGACCGTTTACGAGCGTCTCGATCTCGACCGATCCTTTGGGAGTTAAATCCAAGGACGCAGCGCTCATATCCCTCTCCTCTCTATAGAACTCGAGGCATCAAACGATGCCTCGAGTGTAGCGAATATCGATAATGTGGCACGTTCGTCGCGACTAAACGCGGCGCTTGAGCTGAGCTCCACCCTCGCCAGGCATCAAACGACGTGCATCGTAGACCGAGTCGACGCTGCTAATCGATGCCAGCAGCGGATCCAGACCACTCGCGTCCGAGATCTCGACCATAAAGCGCAGGGTTGCAATACCCTCGCGGTTGGTCGACGTGGCAGCAGAAAGGATATTGCCGCCCGCATCGCCAATGGCAATGGTGACATCCTTGAGCAGGCCCATGCGGTCCAGACACTCGACCACGATCTCGACCTGGAAGAGGGTGTCGGCAGCGCCGTCCCACTCTACATCAATCATGCGCTCGGGGTGCTCCATAAGGCCCTTGACGTTGGGGCAGTTGGCGCGATGCACCGAGACGCCTCGGCCGCGCGTGATGAAGCCGACGATGTCGTCGCCCGTCACCGGATTGCAGCAATGCGCCAAACGGACCAGCAGACCGCTGTTGCTCTCGCCCTTGACGATAATGCCGTTGCTGGCGCTCTTGCCGCGCTTTTGCGGCTTGCGGTTGGAGCCGCGGGCAGGCTGCTTGACGACCTCGGCAATGGCCTCGGCCTTGGTGAGCTGCTCCTCGGGCTTGGGGTCCAAGATTTGCTCGACCTTATTGCCCACGGCACGTGGGGCGACTTTGCCCGCCCCAACGGCTGCGAACAGGTCCTCGAGCTGCTTGTAGTTAAACTGCTCCGCCACAGCATTGAGCGCACGCGTGGAACGCGGCGTAGAGATGCCATAGCCGCGCTTGCGCAGGTCCTTGGCCAGTATATCGCGGCCGGCTGCAGCGTCATCGTCTTTGGTCGCGGCAGCGAAGTAACGGCGAATCTTTGACTTGGCAGAAGGCGTCTTGACGATCTTGAGCCAATCGCGCGACGGCTTGGAACTCTTGTTGGTCAGAATCTCGACACGGTCGCCCGTCTTGATTTCGTGCGTGAGCGGCGCCACCGCACCGTTGATCTTGGCACCGACGCAGTGGTTACCGACCTCGGTATGGACGGCGTAGGCAAAGTCGAGCGGCGTAGAGCCGGCGCGAAGCGCCATGACCTCGCCCTTGGGCGTAAAGACAAAAATCTCCTGATCGAACAGGTCAACCTTCAGCGAATGCAGATATTCCTTGGCGTCGGTGATCTCGTCAGACGCCGCCCAGTCGAGTGAGTGCTTGAGCCAGTTAATCTGATCATCCAGACGCTGGGCGTCGTTGGTCTTGGAGGCAGACGATCCGCCCGACTTCTTGTACAGCCAGTGGGCGGCGATGCCGTACTCGGCCTGCTCGTGCATCTCGTAGGTTCGAATCTGAATCTCGAGCGGACGGGCCGTGGGGCCGATAACCGTCGTATGGAGCGACTGATAGTTATTGACCTTGGGCATGGCGATATAGTCTTTAAAGCGCCCGGGCATGGGGTGCCACAGCGTATGCACCGCGCCGAGCGTGGAGTAGCAATCGCGCACCGAATGCGTGATGACGCGCAGTGCCACCAGGTCGTAGATCTCGGAGAATTCCTTGCCCTTGCGCTTCATCTTTTGGTAGATGGACCAATAGTGCTTGGAGCGGCCATTAATCTGGAAACCCTCCAGGCCAATGCGGTTGAGCTCGTCGGTGAGCGTCTTGATGGTCTCGGCCAGATAGCGCTCGCGAACCTCGCGCGACTCCGCCACCATGCGCGCGATGCGCTGGTAGGCGTCGGGCTCAAGGTAGAAGAAGGACAGGTCCTCGAGCTCCCACTTGATAGAGCTCATGCCCAGGCGGTCGGCCAGAGGCGCGTATACGTCCATGGTCTCGCGCGCCTTAAACAGGCGGCGGTCCTCGCGCAGGGCGGCAAGCGTGCGCATGTTATGCAGGCGGTCGGCGAGCTTGACGATGATGACGCGAATATCCTTGGACATGGCAAGGAACATCTTGCGCAGCGTAAGCGCCTGCTTCTCGTCCATGCTGTCGACTTCGATGTTGGTGAGCTTGGTCACGCCGTCGACGAGCTCGGCCACCGTATCGCCAAACAGGCCGGAAACATCGGTAAGCGAGGTCTCGGTATCCTCGACGGTATCGTGCAGCAGCGCGGCGCACACCACATCGCAGTCCATCTTAAGATCGGCCAAAATGATGGCAACCTCGACGGGATGGTTGATGTACATCTCGCCCGAGCGGCGCTTTTGGTTGCAGTGCTTCTCGGCAGCAAAGCAATAGGCCTGCTCCACCTTGGAGAAGTCATCCTCATTCATATATTTGAGGCACAGGCGCTCCAGCTTGTCGTAGCTGTCCGCCATAATCTCGGGCGGCAGCTCATCGGCATGCTTATAGTGCTCCATCTCAGAAAAAGGCTGGAGGGTGGAATCATGGGCGGTACGGGCTGCGGCATCCATCGAGGTCCCCTTCCCCTAGGCCCGTGGTACGATCGGGCGGTTAACTTTGGCTAGCATATCAGAAGCACACGAATCGAGCGCCCAGCTCCGGAAAGCCGAGAACTCCATGCGCGAGCGCAAGCCCTCCAAATAGCGAATTGACCTGCTCAATTGCACGCGGCCAGGGTTTTCGGCCATCGCGATGCGACGGGTGTCGTCAAACCCCGAAACGCGACAGAAACCAAGCTCTTCGAAGATTCCCAGGCCGCTTTCCACCGAGCGCTCATCGACCGGCGTGCGCGCGTCGATTGCAAGGCACATCTGCGCAATGTCGATATCGCTTGCGCAGAATGAATCGTCCCCCGTCTTGCCGCGGTTGGAGCGCCACATGGTCTGCAGCGCTCGATAGAGCGTGACGAGCTCATCGCGTTCGGGCGCGTAGCAATCGAGTAGGCGCTCGTTAATACGGGCGTCACGCGACGAATAGAGCAGATGAATCACAGCGGGCTGTCCGTCACGACCGGCACGGCCGCTCATCTGGTTAAACTCAATCGCGCCAAACGGCATATGGTAGAGCACGACATGTCGGATATCGGGCAGGTTCACGCCCTCACCGAAGGCCGAGGTCGAGACGATGCAGCTGAGGCTGCCATCTCGAAACGCCTCCTCGACGCGGCGGCGATCGGAACGCGCGAGCCCGGCGTTATAGAACGCGATATGGGTCGCACAGTCTGGCACGCGCTTGCGCAGCGTCTTGGCAAGTGCCACGGACTGGTCGCGCGAATTGACGTAGATAACGGTCTTCTCCCCCGTCGCCACAATCGACACCAGGCGATTTTCGCGGCTTGCGAGGTCGCGATCGTCCTCGAGTTGCAGGTTCTCGCGCACGGTCTCGTCAACCACCGTGCTGGTAATGGGCAATACGCGAGCGAGCTCTGCCACGACCGGAGCCGTCGCGGTAGCCGTTGCCGCCATGACAACGGGATCGCCTAGCGCTTTGAGAATATCGGGCATGTCGAGGTACGCGCTCCGGTCGCCACCTTTGGCAAGACCGGCATGATGCGCCTCATCGATAACGACAAAACCGATGCGCCCCGAACGCGCAAAGCGATCGCGGTGAATGGACAGGAACTCGGGCGTCGTGAGCACGATGCCGGTGCGGCCCGAAGCCAAACCGGCAAACACGTCATCGCGCGCCGCCTCCACGGTCTCGCCGGTCAGCACGCCAACACCAATGCCAAGCGCTGCCATCGTCGAAGAAAGGTGATAGGCCTGGTCGGCAACGAGCGCACGCAGCGGATAGACAAAGATGCTCGCACGTCCGCGAAGCACCGCCTCACGCGCGGCATGTACATGGAAGATGAGAGACTTGCCGCGGCCCGTTCCCATAACGGCCAAGACGCTCTTGTGGTCGGCCAAGGCATCGAGTGCCTCAACCTGTGCGCGGTGCGGCTGGTTCGATCCGATAAAGCTGTGAATGAGCGAGCGCGTGAGCTCGGTATAGGAAAGCTGGGCAAGCGTCTCGCGCTTACGCGACTCCAGGCGCGGGCCTAAGTCCGCCGGCCGCACGCCACGACGAAGCTCGCACGCCGGATCGTCGATATTGGGCGCCGTGGTATCGCGCACCAAGACATCTTTGATCATGAGCTTGGGCTTCACGCGTCCCTGCCAATGCTCGGCCACGGCCTCGAACACCAAATCGACGGCGCTATCGCAATTGATGAGCTTATCGATCTGCGGCACGCGGAACATAATAGCCGGCACACTCGCGGCGCCATCGGTCGCCACGAAGCGCATGTGCTCGCCGGTTTTGCCCACCACGGCGCGATCGCACATTGTCACGCCCTCGGCCGCCAACAGCGGCACCTTGTTGCCCTGGCCAAACGGCTCAAGACGGGAGATCTGCTCGATGGTCTCAATATTCAGCTCGGAGAGGTCAACGGTGGCGGCAACCTCGTCGGTGTCCTCAAAGTCCTCGGCGGGAAGCTCGGACAGCACGGCGGAAAGGCGACGACGGAACTCGTCGAGCTTGGATGCCTCGATGGTCACGCCCACCGCACCGGCATGCCCGCCGCGACGAATCAGCAGGTCGGAGCAACGCTCGACGGCGTCGAACAGGTTGACCTTGCCCACCGAGCGACCCGAACCGCGAGCGATACCGTCTTCGATCGAGAACAGCAGCGCCGGCACGTGATAACGGTTGGTCAGACGGCTCGCTACGATACCCTTGACGCCCTCGTGCCAGCCCTCGCCGCCCACGACGATCGCGCGACCGCCGTCATAAGTCTCCTCGACCTTCGCCATGGCATCGCGTGTAAGCTCCGCCTCGATCTCGCGGCGTTGGCGATTGATTTCCTCGAGCTCGGCGGCAAGCGCACTCGCTTCGATGGGGTCGCGGGCAAGCAGCAGGTCGAGCGCCAGCTTGGGATCAGCCATGCGGCCGGCAGCATTCAGACGAGGGATGAGCGAAAACGACAGGCCATCGGCCGTAATGCTAGAGAGGTCGGCCTTGGCGAGCGCTGCCAGCGCGATGTAGCCGGGACGAGCCGTCACGCGCATCTGTTGGATGCCCTCGGCGACCAGTGCGCGGTTCTCGGGCGTCAGCGGCATCATGTCGGACACGGTGCCAAGCGCCGCAACCTCGATCAGCGAACGCCAATACGACGGTTTGCCCAAACGCTCGCCCAGGACTTGCACCAGCTTGAGCGCCACACCGGCACCGGCAAGCTCGCGCGAGGGGCCCTCGTTCTCAAGCTTAGGGTCGGTCAGGGGCACGCCCTGCGGCACCTGATCGGAGGGCTCGTGATGGTCCGTGACCACCAGGTCGATTCCCAGGCTCTCCAGATAGGAGACCTCCTCCTTCGCCGCGATACCGTTATCAACGGTCACGATCAGATTGGGTTGGGCGAGCTCGTTGACGCGGTCGAGCGCCGCGCGCGAAAGGCCATATCCCTCGTCAAAGCGGTGCGGGATGAATGGTGTGACATTGGCGCCAAACGTGCGGAGTGCCTCGGTCAACAGGCAGGTCGACGTAATACCGTCAACGTCAAAATCGCCAAAGACCGCGATGCGCTCGCGGTTACGAATAGCACGCTCGACGCGGTCAGCGACGACCGCCATGCCCGGAATAACGAGCGGGTCCGCCCAGTCGCGATCGAGCGAAGGCGTCAAAAACAGCTGGCCTTCCTCGATGGATGTAATGCCGTGCGCAACCATAATGCGCGCCACCAGCCCGGGTATGCCCAGGCCAGCCGAAAGCTCCTTTTCGAGCTCGAGGTTTTGCCGAGCGACCGCCCAGCGATGCGTCGTCTTAAGCGATGACATAGGCGCCCACCCCCGATAGGGGCAGGTCGCCGCGATACCTCTCACGGTTCATAGCGATGAGTCCTCTGTGTATACCCGCTTCGGCAGGCAGATCTATTGAACGGATTTATTATACCGTGCAGCGCGGACGCACAACGTCCAGCACGCCGCGGTTTCGATAAACGAGGGCGGTAATAGCCTCGAAATATTCGAGCGTTTCTGACGCACAGACGCATGCGAGCGTCTAGCATATCCATTCAAAACGAATTCACGAGCAAAGGGAGTCACAAGAGCATATGAAGCAATGGGTTGGACTGGGCAAGTTTCTCGCGGGGCACATGCAGGTCATCGTTCCGATTTGCGTGACGCTCGGCGTGCTCTTTCCCCAGCAGATCGGCGTGCTCAAGCCCATCGTTCCCGCCCTGTTTGCCTTTATGACGTTCCAAGGTGCGCTCAGCAACACCTTTCACCAGGTGGCCGAGGCGTTCCGCCGTCCCCTACATTTGATTTTGGCGTTATTTGTCTCGGCCGTGCTCATCCCCATCGCGGCGTATGCCATGAGCTCACTGTTCTTTGGTTCCAACCCAAACCTTGTCTGCGGCATCGTGCTCGAGTACAGCGTACCCGTGGCAGTCACCGCCTTTATGTGGATTAGCATGTTCGGCGGCAACGGCCCGCTCGCACTCACCATCATCCTGACGTCTTCGGTTATATCACCCGTCACGATTCCGCTCACGCTTAAGCTCCTACTGGGCGCCACCGTTGCAATCGATGTTCCGGGCATGATGCAGAACATGGCCTTTATGATCGCCATCCCCGCCGTGCTCGGCATCGTGATCAACGAGTTCACGCGCGGATGGGGACACGAGAAACTCTCCCCCGCGCTTTCGCCCGCCTGCAAGTTCATGATGATGGGTGTCATCGCCTCCAACTCCACCGCCATGAGCGAGTACGTGCTGCACATGAATGCGGTGCGCCTGGAAGTCGCCCTCTTTATTTTGACCTTCGCCATCAGCGGCTTTGTCGTCGGCATTCTGGTCGCCCGCGCGTTGCACCTGCCGTATAGCGAGACGACCACCATGTGCTTTACCTGCGGCATGCGCAATATCTCTTCGGGCGCCGTCATCGCCACGCAGTATTTTCCCGGCGAGGTCGTGTTTCCCGTCATGTGCGGAACGCTGTTTCAGCAGGTGCTCGCCTCGGTTATCGGACATCTCTTTGAGCGACTGACCGGCGAGGAGCGCGCCGCCCAGCGCAAGCGCGTCGAGGCCGGCCGCGACGCCATGGCACGCTAGTTTGTCCGCTTTGTTCGAGCGCTCCCCTTGTTACTCAAGCGCCATGGGATGAACACGCAGCCAGCGCGGGCTACGCCTCCAGCGGCACGATCTTGGTGCCATGAAGCTCGGGGACGCCTAGCGCTGCCGCGACCGCGTCGCGATTTGCCGTAGTGATGCCGCCGCCGGGAAGGATGGTCAAACGATCACCCGCATACTCGATTAAACGAGCCAGGTGATCGAAATTATCCTCGATCGACGTACCGGCCGCGCCGCCATGCGTGAGGATGCGCGTAACGCCGCAGTCGGCAAGTGTATCAATCGCATCGAGTTGAGCCTCGGGCGAGAGCTGGTCAAATGCCATGTGGAAGGTGATGTCAAGGGACTCGCGCTTGCATTCCTCGGTCGCACACCCCGCGGCCATAACGAGGGCGCCGAGCGTAAGCTCGTCAAGCGCCCATCCGCCGGCACAAGGCTTGCAGCAGCCAAAGACCAAGCCGTCGGCGCCGGCGCTCACGGCAAGGCCCAAGTCCATCTCCATCATGCGCAGCTCGTCCTGGTTGTAGTGAAAGTCGCCGCCACGCGGGCGAATCATGCACATCACTCGCGCGTCATGCTCGTGAGCATAGCTGACCGTAGCGCTGATAACGCCGGCCGAGGGCGTGGTACCACCGACGGCAAGGTTATCGCACAGCTCGATGCGCTTTGCACCGGCATCGATAGCCGCCGGCACCCGCTCAAAGTTCTCAGCACAAAACTCGTATAGCATAGATAGCCCCCAGGAGACATTTCGATTTCCACACGGCATTGTCGCACGTTAAATAGCAACCCGCACGATGGAACAAAACCTTGACAAGGAGTGTCCCAAAGTGCCGGCACATAAGGAACGTCCCCAGATGCCACCTTGAGCGATGGGTACTCATTTAAGTACGTCCCCAATGAGTACCCGCAGGGGACAGACAGACCGGACTCCCTATACGACAACTGTTGACATCATATACTATGTGTCATATAGTAGGTGTTACACAGTATACTACGAAAGGAGGTGTGCGGATGGAGGCACAGATGAAGCGCGGCTTCCTCGAGGCCTGCGTGCTCGCGGCCGTCTCGGGCGAGGAATCCTACGGCTATCAGATCGTGAAGGACGTGCCCGCGAGTATGGGGCTCACGGAATCCACGCTCTATCCGTTGCTCAAGCGCCTGGAGAAGGCGGGCTGCATCACCGCGCGCTCCGCCGAACACAACGGGCGGCTGCGGAGGTACTACCGCATCACGGACGCCGGGCGCGAGCGTATCGCCGAGTTCCTCGCCGAATGGCCATCCGTGCAGGAGATCTACCGTTACGTGGAGGGGGCGCACCATGACGCGCGATGAGTTCTTGAACCGGCTGGGCGAGCTTCTGGCCTGCCTGCCGGCAGATCAGGTAAAGGAAACGCAGGAGTTCTACGCGGAGGCCATCGCCGACCGTATGGAGGACGGCATGACGGAGGCCGAGGCTGTGGCCGCCATGGGCACGCCCGGTGAGGTCGCCGAGGCAACGCTCGACGAACTACCCGCCGTGCCGCGCGCGATCGCGAGGACCAAGCGCAAGAGCACGGCACTTCTATGGGCGCTCGCCATCGCGGGCTCTCCGGTATGGATTCCGCTGCTGCTCGCGTTCGTCGCCGTTGCCGCTGCAGTCTACATCTGTATTTGGGTTCTTGCGCTCTGCGTGTGGATCGTGGCCGCGGCATTCGGGGGCGCGGGCCTGGTAGGGCTCCTGTTCGCCGTGGACGGCATCATTATCGGGCATGTTCCGTACGTTTTGGCCTCGATGGGAATGGGATTCGCTTCCATCGGTGTGGCGCTCCTCACGGGAGCCGGCGCCTGGACGGCGTCCAGGCAGATCGCGCGCCTCTCTGCCCTTTGGGCGAAGAAAGCCGTTTCGCCCTTCTGGAAAGATCGGGGCAATAAGAGCCGCATGGGCGCTGAAGCGGCGCCGCTCACGGCATAGGAAGGAGTGCAACCATGTCCAGCGTAAAAAAGATTTACCTTGCCGTAGCGGGTGGGCTTGTTGCCACGGGGCTCGTCCTGGCTGCTATCGGATTTGTGGCCTCCGGCTTTAACCTCGCTGTGTTCAACACGCAGATCGACCTGCGCGATGACACCATCATTCTGGGTGGTGTTGAAATGGACGACCCGACAGGGCTTCCACTCATCGAGCAGCTTGCCGAGGTTGGCGAGATCCATATTGGGTCTGCAACGGCTGGTTCGTCTTCTACTCGCAAATGATCGAGCTCGTAGCAGCCATCCCCCTTCGGGCACACCACGACGGGCGTGAGCACGCCGCACTCGGAGCCTTTTGACCTAGTCATTGGGGACGTTCTCAAACGACTAGTCATTCAAGAACGTCCCCAACGACTACCCCCAACGTCGATGTTTTGGCAACGACAGCGAAAACCCGCCAGAGCGAGCAAGGTGCCTTGAAACAAGGCGGCATTGACCTTCTGGTCATGCCGCCGAAGTTGAAAGGCAGATTGCCGCTCTGGCGGACTTGCAGCGTCGAGCCGTTACGCGGTTTGGTAAAACCGCGTAACTAGTTAGCCGCCCAGGTAAGCCTTGCGGACGTTGTCGTCGTGCAGGAGCTCTTGGCCGGTGCCGGTCATGGTGATCTTGCCGGTCTCGAGCACGTAGCCGCGCGTGGCGATGGAAAGCGCCATCTGCGCGTTCTGCTCGACCAGGAGCACCGTGGTGCCGGCCTTGTGCAGGTCCTCGACAATCTGGAAGATCTGCTCGATCAGAATCGGTGCCAGGCCCATGGAGGGCTCGTCGAGCATGAGCAGCTTGGGGTTGCTCATAAGGGCGCGGCCCATAACGAGCATCTGCTGCTCGCCACCCGAAAGGGTGCCGGCAACCTGGCGGCGGCGCTCCTTAAGGCGCGGGAACTGCTCGTAGACGCGCTCAAGACCCGGAGCCACCGTGGACTTGGGCTGCGTATAGGCGCCCATCTCCAGGTTTTCCTCAACCGTCATCTGCAAAAAGGCGCGACGGCCCTCGGGAACCTGAGCCAGACCCTTGCTCACCAGTTTATCGGCGGGCGTATGGGTAATGTCCTCGCCCATAAACTTGATGGAACCGGTCTTGGAGCGCAGCAGGCCCGAGACGGTCTTAAGCGTCGTGGACTTGCCGGCGCCGTTGGCGCCGATCAGGGCCACGATCTCGCCCTCGTTGACGTTAAAGGAGATGTCCTTGATGGCGTGGATGGCGCCGTACCAGACGTTGATGTTGTAGACGGAAAGCATCGGCTCTGCCATTTAGTTCTCCCCCTTATCCTGCTTGCCCAGATACGCCTCGATAACGGCGTCGTTGTTCTGGATTTCCTCGGCCGTGCCCTTGGCGATGACCTTACCAAAGTTGAGCACGCAGATGCCCTCGCAGATGTTCATGACGAGCGACATATCGTGCTCGATGAGCATGATGGCGATGCCGAAGGTGTCACGGATCTTGACGATATTCGCCATGAGCTCCGCGGTCTCGGACGGGTTCATGCCGGCGGCAGGCTCGTCGAGCAGCAGCAGCTTAGGGTTGGTAGCAAGCGCGCGGACGATCTCCAGACGACGCTGGGCGCCATAAGGCAGCGAGCCAGCCTGCTCGTTTGCCAGATGCTCCATATCAAAAATGGACAGCAGCTCCATAGCGCGCTCATGGGCGGCCTTCTCATGCTTCCAATACGTCGGCAGGCGCAGCACGCCCTCAAAACCGGAGTAGCGCTCCTGGTTGTGCAGGCCGACCTTAACGTTGTCCTCCACCGTCATGGTGTTGAACAGGCGGATGTTCTGGAAGGTACGGGCGATGCCCATGCGGTTGACCTGGTAGACGGACTTACCCGAGGTATCCTCGCCGTCGAGCAGGATGGTGCCGTGCGTGGGCTGGTACACCTTGGTAAGCAAGTTGAAGACCGTGGTCTTACCGGCGCCGTTGGGGCCGATCAGACCGGCGATCTCGGTCTTGCCAATGGTCAGGCTAAAGTCGTCGACCGCCTTAAGGCCGCCAAACTCAATGCCCAAGTGGATGCACTCGAGCGCCGGGCGCTGGCCCAGGTCGCGGTCGGGAACGATGGCGCCAGAAGGATACGGGACCATCTTGCCCTTGTTGAACTCAAACTTACTGGGCATCGGCTGCCACCTCCTTCTTGGGAGCAAAGCGGTCCTTAACGCGACCGAAGAACGCCTTGAGCTGCGGGTTGTTGGTAAAGACCATGACCAGGATCAAAACGATGGCATAGATGAGCATGCGATAGTCCGAGAACTGACGGAGCAGTTCGGGAAGCACCGTGAGCAGCGCCGCCGCGATGACAGAACCGCGCATGTTGCCCAGGCCGCCCAAGACCACGAACACCAGAATGAGGATGGACGTGTTGAAGTCAAACTTGGTGGCGGAGAGCTGCGAGAAGTTACCGCCGAACAGGGCGCCTGCAGCACCGGCGAGGGCGGCAGAAACCACGAAGGCGATCATGCGGTACTGGGTGACGGAGATGCCTACGGACTCGGCAGCGATCTTGTTGTCGCGCACGGCCATGATGGCACGGCCGGTACGGCTACGGACCAGATTGAGCACGATCACGAGCGCGATCATGACCAGGATGGCACCGGCAAGGAAGGTCGAGTAGGTCGACACGCCCGACGCGCCCTGGGCGCCCTTGATGATGGCGGTGCCGTCCTCGAGCAGATGAAGGTCGTCGATCGTGGAGTTGCCCGTGATGTTAAAGATCACGTGAAGGCCGCGGGAATCGACGCCCACGATAAGGCAGGTGACGATCTCTTTGATGATTTCGCCGAAGGCCAGGGTCACGATGGCCAGGTAGTCGCCGCTCAGGCGAAGAACCGGGATACCGATCAGGAAGCCCATAATGGCAGCAGCGACAGCGCCGACCACGATGCTGATGATAAGACGCACCGGATCGGAGGGAACGGCGCTCTCGAGGGCAACGGCGGTGACGATACCCGTATAGGCGCCGACACTCATAAAGCCCGCATGGCCCAGCGAAAGATCGCCCGCGATGCCGACGACGAGGTTAAGCGAGATGGCCATGACGATATAGGCCGTGATGGGAACCAGCTGACCGGCGATCATGCGCGGGATCATATGGTTGGACTGCATAAAGAACACGATGGCGAATGCCACGATGCACATGGCGTACGTGACAAAGTCGTGACGCGTCTGCTTGTCTTTAAGGAACTTCATAACGCTCACCTACACCTTCTCGGGGACGTACTTGCCCAAGAGGCCGGCAGGCTTGACGAGCAGGACGATGATCAGAACGCCAAAGACGATGGAGTTGGCAAGGCTCGTGGAAATGTAGGCCTGTGCCATTGCCTCGATGATGCCGATAAGAATGCCGCCGACAAAGGCGCCGGGGATGGAGCCGATGCCACCGAAGACGGCGGCGTCGAAGGCTTTGATGCCAGGCATGGCGCCCGTCGTGGGCTGCAGCACCGGCGAGTAGGAGCACAGCAGCACGCCGGCGATGGCGGCAAGGGCAGAGCCGATGGCAAACGTCATCGAGATGGTGCGGTTGACATTGATGCCCATGAGCTGAGCGGCGGCCTTGTCCTCGGACACGGCGCGCATGGCCTTGCCCATCTTGGTCTTGCCCGTAAAGAACACCAGACCGGCCATGATAATCAGGCAAGCGACGATGGTGACGAGCGAGACAGCGCTCACGTTATACTTGGCCAAGAACTCCGGCACCGGGAAGGTGACGAGCGAAGTAAAGTTCTTGGGCGTGGCGCCCCACAGAAGCTGGGCGGCATTCTGCAAGAAATAGGACACGCCGATAGCCGTGATCAGAACGGCCAGCGGGCCTGCCTGGCGCAGCGGCTTATAGGCCAGGCCCTCGATGAGAACACCGAGAACCGTGCAGACCGCACAAGAGAGAATTACAGAAGCCCAGCCCGGGAGGCCGAGATACGACGTGGCGCAGAACGAGACATAGGCACCGACCATGATGACGTCGCCGTGAGCGAAGTTCAGCATCTTGGCGATACCGTAGACCATGGTGTAGCCCAACGCGATGATGGCGTAGACGCTGCCCATGGACAGGCCGTTGACCAGGTATTGGATAAAGACCGTCATGTTCCACATCCCCCTTTCGAATAGGTTTCCAGTTGATGTATGAAACAGGGACGTTACATCGTCCCTAGATACCAAGCAAGCAGGGAAGGCCAAAACCTCCCCTGCTTGGGATCAAAACCGCTCTATGTAAGGCGGTCTATTAGGCCTGTACGTACTTGCCGTCGGTGATGACGTACGCCGTGGGGTCCTTCTGGACCTGGCCCTTGTCATTCCAGGAAAGCTTGCCGGTCAGACCGTCAACGGTGATCTTGAGCATAGCCTCGGGCAGCTTCTCGGCGACCTCGGTGGGGTCGGCGTCGACGCCCAAGCCGGCCTCCTTAAGAGCCTCGACCACAGCGTGCACGCCGTCGTAGGCGTCGGCGGCAAACTGGTCGGGGGTATCGCCGTACTTATCCTTGTAGGCGTTAACGAAGTCGGCGTTCTTCTCGTCGTCGGCGGAGAACGGGGTCATGAGCAGCAGGCCCTCGGCAAGGGAGGTGTCGAAGCCCTCCACGCCCAGGATGCCGTCCATGCCGTCGCAGCCCATCATCTTGACGTCGTAGCCCATGTCCTTGGCGTTCTTGAGCAGGACGGACGCCGGCGTGTAGTAGATCGGCGCGAAGATCATGGTGGCGCCGGCCTGCTTGGCCTTGGTCAGCTGGTTGGTAAAGCTCGTTGCGGAGTCGTCCTTAAAGGTCTCCTCGTCAACGATCTCGAGCTTGGACTCAGCGGCCTGAGCCTTAAAGGAATCCGCGATACCCGAAGAATAGGCGTCGCCGGAGTTATAGAACAGAACGAACTTCTCGTCCGCATACTTCTGGGCCAGGAACTTGGCAGCGTTGACGCCCTGGTTGGGGTCGGTGAAGCAAACCTGGAAGACGCAATCCTTGCCGTCGGTAACGTCCTCGGAGGACGCGGACGGGGTGATCATGAACGTCTTGGGGTCGTTACCGCACTCGGCGGCAACGGCAACCGACGCACCCGTGGTGGTCGGGCCGACGAGGGCCTGCATGCCCCAGTCGAGCAGGGTATTGAAGGCGTTGACGGCCTTCTCGCCGTCGGCCTGGTCGTCCTCGGCCTTGCTGACAAGTGGCAGTTCCTTGGTCGAGAAATCCTTGCAGCCAAGCTCGACGCCCTGGGTAACGGACTTGCCGTAGGACGCGGCAGCACCGGTCAGCGGGCCGATGGTGCCGATCTTAAACGAGGCGTCGCTCGAAGCGGAACCGCTATCGCCGCCGTTGGAGGAGCAGCCAGCTAGAATAGACATCGCCCCCAGACCTGCTGCGCTCGCGATAACGCTCCTGCGATTCATAACAGGGTTCAATGACTTACCGGTGAGGCTCGACATGCGGCTCTCCTCTCAAATCTCGTCGGGTTTCGGTTACCCGACAGGCCATCCTTCGCCGTGTTCGGCGTTCGCAAAATAGTAGACGCTTTAGTTAGGAAAAGTGGCGATTATTTCAACTTTTCTTTTACCTCAGATTTTTATCCATATTTCTGCGTATTTTTGCCGCTTTATGCATATCTGCCACTTTATTGTGTAAAAGTAATGTTTCCATTCTGTTACAAGCATCCTCGCCCTGAATAAAAGAGCCTCACCGGTTGCGTTTTATACGCTCTTAGGCGGCGATGTACTTGCCGTCCTGAATCACATAGGCCGTAGCGGGCTTTTCGACCTGGCCCTCGTCGTTCCAGGTGAGCTCGCCGGTCAGGCCATCGATCTTGATCTTACGCATGGCCTTGGCAAGTTCGGCGGCAATGTCGGCACCGTCGGCCGTCGTATCGATGCCAGCCTTGTCGATGGCCTCGGCGATCGCGTGGACGCAGTCGTAGGCGTCGGCGGCAAACTGGTTGGGGGTCTCGTCGTACTCCTCCTTATATGCCTTGACAAAGTCGGCGTTCTTCTCGTCGTCGGCGGAGAAGGGCGTCATGAGCAGCACGCCCTCGGCAAGCGAGGTATCGAAGCCCTCCACAGAGAGCAGACCGTCCATGCCGTCGGTGCCCATGAGCGTCATGTCGTAGCCCATGTCCTTGGCGTTCTTGAGCAGGACGGACGCCGGCGTGTAGTAGATCGGCGCAAAGATGAGCGTGGCGCCGGCCTCCTTGGCCTTGGTCAGTTGATTGGTAAAGCTCGTGGAAGAGTCGTCCTTAAAGGTCTCGGTGTCGACGATATCGAGCTTGGACTCCTTGGCCTGCTCGGCAAAGGCGTCGGCAACGCCCGAGCTGTACGTATCGCCGGAGTTGTAGAACAGGGCGATCTTGGCGTCTGCGTACTTCTCGGCCAAAAACTTCGCGGCACTCGTGCCCATGGTGGGGTCGGTGAAGCAGACCTGGAAGACCGTGGTCTTGTCCTTGGTGACATCGAGCGACGAGGCGGAAGGCGTGACCATGAGCATGTCGTCGGCAATCTCACCCGAGACGGCAACGGCGGCACCGGTGGTGACGGGGCCGACGAGCGCCTGCATGCCCCAGTCGCACAGGGTATTGAAGGCGTTGATGGCTTTCTCGCCGTCGGCGACGTCGTCCTCGGACTTAAGCGAGAGCTTGAGGTCCTTGGTCGAGAAATCCTTTACGGCGAGCTTGGCGCCCTTCTCGACCGAGACGCCATAGGTGGCCGCGGCACCGGTCAGAGGACCGATGACGCCGATCTTGAAAGACTTGCCGTCATCGGCAGACCCATCGTCCGAGCCACCCGAGGAGCAGCCGGCAAGTGCGACGGTGCTGCCGAGCGCGGCGGCGCCGGCGAGGAAGTTCCTACGGCTGAGCGTGCTGTTGATGTTGAACATGGTGTCCCCCTTTTCGCTGGCCGCGGTGCGGCCGTCTTGCGGTACAGGGCAAACCTTATGGCCCAAACGTTGACAGTTTGTTACGGGAGTTCGTTTGTAGCGAGCGTGTTTCCAATATTTCCGCAGCGTTTCGGGGGTAGCGTTTTATGCGGCTCTTGTTGCCTGGCAAGCACGCGCCCTTGGTTCACGCTAGAATGCACTCAACCTTAACTGGTCAATCATCCATACAGATGCACGAAGGAGCTATCTATGAGCGAACCCCTGCGCACCGTGAACGTCGGCCTGATCGGCCTGGGAACCGTCGGCGGCGGCGTGGCCCGTCTGATCAAGAGCCACCACGATGAGTACCTGGCCGCCTACGGCATCGACCTTAAGCTGACCCGCGCCTGCGCGCTTGCCTGGGAGCAGGCCGAAGCCGCCGGTATTGAGCGCGAGGCCTTTACGAGCGACTGGCATGATGTCGTCACCGACCCCACCGTCGACATCGTCGTCGAGCTAATTGGCGGCGAGCATCCCGCAACCGAGATCTTCACCACGGCCTTTGAGAACGGCAAGCACGTCGTCTCCGCTAACAAGGCCCTGCTCGGCCGTCACGTCGAGACGCTCGCCGAGAAGGCGCGTGAGTGCGGCGTGCAGATCAAGTGCGAGGCCAGCTGCGGCGGCGGCATCCCCATCGTCAGCACGCTCGAGCACGACCTGGTGGGCAACAAGATCCTGACCATCGCCGGCATCCTCAACGGCACCACCAACTACATCCTGTCGCGCATGGACGCCGAGGGCGCCGATTACGCCGACGTGCTCGCCGACGCGCAGGCCAAGGGCTACGCCGAGGCCGACCCGTCCGCCGACGTCGACGGCTTCGATGCCGCCAGCAAGACGGCCATCCTCGCCTCCATCGGCTTTGGCACCCGCGTGACCACCGACGACGTCTACCAGCAGGGCATCCGTACCATCGGCGCCGAGGACATCGCCCAGGCCCGCGAGCTCGGCTACACCATTAAGCTGCTGGGCATCGCCCGCAACACCGATGCCGGCGTCGACGTCCGCGTGCACCCCACGCTAATCCCTGCCGACCACATGCTCGCCAAGGTCAACGGCGCCATGAACGCCGTCTACGTGGTGGGCGACGCTGTGGGCGAGACCATGTTCTACGGTGCCGGCGCTGGCTCCTTCCCCACCGCGAGCGCCGTCGTGGGCGATATCCTGTCGCTGTCCGAGCAGATCAGCCGCGGCGTGGCGCCGCTGCCCGAGATCGAGCCCTACGGCCACAACCTCGCCTTTAAGCCCATGGACGAGCTTCAGACCAAGTACTATGTGCGCTTGAAGGTTGCCGACCGCGTTGGTGCTCTGTCCGAGACGGTCGATATCTTCGCCAAGCACAACATCTCGATCTCGCTCATCAATCAGGTCGAGGATGGCAAGTCGGGCGTCACCGACACCTGCTCGGTCATCTTCCTGACGCACCGCGCGCTCGAGAAGGACGTTCAGGCTGCTGCCGCCGAGCTTGCAGGCGTCGACTGCGTGGCCGAGATCGCCAACGTCCTGCGTATTGAGGACGTCGAGGCCTGGACCGAAGGCGTTATGGCCAACTAGTCCGGCTCTCGCCATACGACATATATGTTTGAAGGGCTCCCGTCCGGTCTTGGACGGGAGCCTTTTTACTTGCGCGCTCGGGGCGCATGAGCGCGGCCAACGTTTGAACAACTTGACCGCTCGCTGACAACCGGGGGTACCGTTCACCGATAAGCGAACATGCCCGTTTTGGGCCGCCACTATGCTGTGCTGCGTATGTCCACACCCCCGAAGAATGGAGGCACCATGTTGCTCGAGGGTAAGAAAGCAATCATCACCGGAGGCACGCGCGGCATCGGCTATGCCATCGCCTGCCGTTTTATTGAGGAGGGCGCAGCCGTCACCGTCTTTGGCTCTCGCCAGGAGACCGCCGATGCCGCCGTCGAGAAGCTGACCGAAGCTTATCCCGAGGCCAAAGTCTGGGGCCGTTCCTGCGACCTCACCTCGCTCGAGGCCGTAACCGAGGCCTTTACCCAGGCAGCCGCCGACATGGGTGGCCTGGACACGGTCGTCAACAATGCCGGCATCTCCCAGCGCTCGCCGCTTCTGGAGTACACGGCCGAAGAGTTCGCCAAGGTCATGGACCTCAACGTCGTCGCCGTCTTTAACGGCCACCAGGCCGCTGCCAAGATTATGACCGAGGCAGGCCATGGCGGCACCATCACCACCACGAGCTCAATGGTCGCCAAGTACGGTCAGCCCTCCGGCGTCGGCTATCCCACGTCTAAGTTCGCCGTCAACGGTATGGTCCAGTCGCTCTCGCGTGAGCTCGCCCCCATGGGCATTCGCGTCAACGCCGTCGCCCCCGGCGTGACCAAGACCGATATGGTCGCCAACCTGCCCGAAGAGGTCATCAAGCCCATCATCGCCACCATTCCGCTCGGCCGCATGGGCGAGCCCGAGGACGTCGCCAACGCCTTCGTCTACCTGGCGAGCGACATGTCCTCCTACGTCACGGGCGCCGTACTCCCCGTCGACGGAGCCGCCCGCTCCTAAGGGTCACAGGCTTTTGCCCCAGCCTTCTACAGAGCCCTACGCAAAAGGCGCGCTGTCTGCATCGATTGCAGGCAGCGCGCCTTTTTGTGTTTGCAGGGGAAGCTGCGTCCCGGCATTTCAGCTCAGAACGGAACATAGTTCCCCCCAGAATCCCCTTGCGGAAACTACATCCCACTCCGTCCATTACGGGACACAGTTTCCCGAAGGGCAGTTGAGTCATGCCATCCTAATCAAAACGCGACCGTATTGCGCCCCTAAGATAACCAGCTCTCATGCTGGAACGAACGCATCATGCGGCGCGACCGCTCGCCGACATGCAATTTGTTGCACAGTAAAATCGACCAGTGGCACCTTTATCCTTTATTTAACGAATAAGGTCAAGGAAGGGAGAACATCATGCCAAGACGGCAAACACCGCTCGAGGTCATGTTCTCCCTGTTCAAGACTTCATTTACCCTGAGCCATCGCGCACTTGCTGAATTGTTACTATCCGATCTGCCGTTAACAAATGGACAGCCTACCGCCCAAATGGCACAGGACACCAGCTGGCTTTCGCGCACGATCGTGCACTCGCAGCCGGGCTCCCTAGAAGATCGCTACTTTGCCGACTGGTCCTGCGCATCGAATCAAATCCTGCACAAGCTACAGGAAAAAGGGTATTCTAACACCGACATCTATACCATGATTGCGGCAGCGACTGACGCGATGGCTCAAGCGCTCAGTGCCTGTGGGCGTAATGGGCTCCTTTACCGGAACGCTGCCTCGCGCCTCGTCGGCTGCCAGTCAGACAAAGATAACAGGGCTCTTATCTCAATCGCGCTCGTTGTCTCGACCGCCTGTTGGTGCGAACCGGCCCGTGCTATCGCGTACATCAGGGACCGCTTTGAATTCGCAGAGAATGTCAGGTCGTTTACCCCCTCAAGTATTTCTTTCTGCCCATGCGATTTAAAACAAACGGACACCGAACATGCGATCGGCCTTATCAGGATCGATAGCGGACTCGTCATCGGCGGCCCTTATGTCATTGAGCCTTCTGCCGTGGGCTCCATCATCGGAGCGCTCGCACTCGAAGACAGCGCTGTCACCGATGTTGGGCTGGATGTCTCCGCTAGGCATCTCCGTATCTTCGCCGAGAACAATGCTTGGTACGCACAAGACCTCGGTTCGACCAACGGCACGCATCTGATTCGAACAGCCGACAACAACGAACTCGACATCAGCTCCGGCGCACCCGCCCAGCTGTACCCCGGCGACATCCTGCGCCTGGGTCTCAGCACCACTTTTGCCGTCGTAGCAACGACGGCTATCTTAGCAAATCAACATTACTAACCATGGAAACAAGGGGACTATGAGCATCACGGATGTCATTAAATATGAGGGCAATAACCAAACTTTTATCTGGAAACACCCCTCAGAAGACTTCAATACGGGCTCGCAACTCATTGTTCACGAGACCCAAGAAGCAATTTTCTTCCTTAATGGCCAGGCCCTGGATTCGTTTGGACCAGGCAGGCATGAACTTGAAACTCAAAATCTACCGTTACTGAACGGCGTTTCGAAGATAACGACCGGCGGTGTCAGCCCGTTTCACTCAGAGGTCTACTTTGTTAACCTCATCGAGCAGATGGGCATCCGCTGGGGAACCAATTCCAAGATTCAGTTCATGGAACCGACTTATGGGTTTCCGCTCTCGCTCGGGGCATCCGGAGAGATGGCTCTTGCTGTAAAAGAGCCCCGCAGGCTCCTTCTCAAACTTGTTGGAACCGAAGCCTTGCTCTCCCAGGACAAGTTGATCAGTTATTTCAAAGCTTTCCTGCAAACTCGCATAAAAACTCATCTCGCTCAAGTAATTACCGAGCAAAAGCTCTCCATTTTCGAACTCGATGCACACCTGGAAGAGCTATCCGACTCGCTTAAGAACAAGCTGCTTTCCGACTTTGCCGCATACGGCCTATCATTAACACAAATGCTGGTCACCGCCATCGTCAAACCCGAAGGTGATCCGGTATACGAGAAGTTTAAGGATCTCCATTTCAAGCAATATGCCGACGTACGCGCGGCACAGATAAAACAGCAGGTCAGCATTATCGAACAAGAAACCGCGGCGCAACGCACCGTAATCTCTGCAAAAGCACGCGCAGAAAAACGGCAAATCGAGGGCTATACCTATCAACAGGAGCGTAGCTTTGATGTTGCCGAAAAGATGGCCCAGAACGAAGCGACTGGCGAATACGCAAACATGGGCATAGGTCTAGGCGTAATGGCCGGTGTCGGCGGGACCATGGGGTCAGTCATGACCGATGCGCTCTCACAAGCGACTAGCACGTCCGCGACGCAGCCTATCCCTGCAGATACCAATTCGCAGCAAAGTGCTGCGAAGTTCTGTTCCGAATGCGGCTATCGCTTCTCTGGAACCGAGAAGTTCTGTCCCGAGTGCGGAGCACGGAGGTCATAATGAAGAACACCCAAGCATATATTGCAGCAATCCCCGTAGCCCTCTTCATGGTTATCGAAAGCGTGGCAATCCTTTTATTTGGACCCTCAACCACTTTTTGGATTGAGAGCGCATTCTCTTTGGTCATGCTCGCCCTGGTGGTTTCAGCCTTGTTATTTGGACCCCAAACGAATCTTAAGATATTTGGTGTCTCAAAGATACTTGTTATTGGCGTATCGTTTGCAGTCCAATTGTTGCTAAACCTGCTAGGGTCCGCGTTAAAAACAGAGGCGCTTCCAGCAATTCCAATTCTCAGTTTTCTGCCAGCAAGCGTTGCGACAACCGCACTCTTCGCAACGGGCGCTTCCGAATCTCACACATCTACTATTGAAAACCAGGTTTCAAGCAAATCGCAATTTATGCAGAACCTTGAACTTCAGCTAAGCCTGCTTTTAGATGAATCACCTTCAGAGTTGCGCGCATCAATGACCAGCCTCTTGGAAACGTCAAGCTTTGCCGACCCCGCCAGTTGTGAAGCAAGCGCTCAAGTTGAAGATGAAATATCGAGCGCGCTTCGTGATCTATCGCAATCAATCGAATCAAACGATATCGAAGGTGCGGACTCGAAAATATCGCGCATGGCTTCGTTGATAAGGCAAAGAGCAGCACTGGTTAAAGCAAGCAAGGACAGCCAATGATCGATAGGGATAAATTAATCTCGCTTCTTGTTTCAAAAGATATTCCGGTAAAAAAGACCCAGAGATACAAAACTATTGGCTATCGAATAAAGCTCGAGAATGGAACAGCCGTATATGTCTACGACAGCGGCGGCTTCTTTTGTCAAGGAAATAACGCTGATCAAGTTCGAGAAGCCATTGAAGATGAAATCGTTGACGAACCAAACAACAAAGTTTTCGTTGTTTATGGCCACGATAAAACTGCACGAAACCAACTCCAACGTCTTCTCGAAGAGTTGAATCTCGAGCCAATTTTTCTCGATAATCAGCCCATGGGGGGCCGAACAATAATTGAACAACTAATGGAATACATCCCTCGTGCAAATTTCGGAATCGTGCTTATGACCCCGGACGATATGGGCTATCCAAAGAATGAACAGAATCAACCACAGCCAAGAGCTCGCCAGAACGTAGTTTTGGAACTCGGGATGCTACTGATGAAATTTGATAGGTCCAGAACCGCGATCCTTCTCAAAGAAACTGACCCGCCAATAGAAAAACCGTCCGATATAAACGGCATGTTATATCTCCCTTACAAGGATGACGTTTTTGAGATAAAGCAGAAACTAATACGGGAAATGAACAGCAAGGGGTATGAAATGGAGCAATCGAAATGAAGGCGCTGCAATGCGAGCTCTGCGGAAGCACAGAAATAATCAAGGATGGAGACTTCTTCGTCTGTCAAAGCTGCGGAATGAAATACACGCTTGAAACCGCAAAGAAAATGATGGTCGAGGGCGTTGTCCAAGTCGAAGGCACGGTAAAAACAGACCGCACTGAAGATGTCAATAGATATCTCGCCCTAGCTAGAACTGCTCAAAAAGCAGGTAACAACGCCGATGCTGAGAAATATGCCTCCATGGTCCTCGAGATTGATCTTGAGAACGCCGAGGCATGGTCAATAAAGGCAAAAGCGATAGACTGGCAGCTCGCGTTTGACAACGATCGCTTGTCGGAATCAAATGCAGCATGCATTAATATGCTAAAGCTGCTAAATCGAGTCCCATCAGATTTTGATGAGATAAACGACGCGCTAAACATAGCGATAGGTTTCATTGAGCATCTGCGAGCTATCGCAAACTCAGAGACAGACTTTTTCTGCCAGAAACTTGCAAATCTACCGAATGCGAAGAATCTAGAGTTAGTTCAATCGGAGCTTATTCGTCACCTACAGTCGCGTGAACTCCAATGGAAAAATATAGAGGCCGCGTGCGAGTTACAGACGGCTGCCGTAAAGAGGCTCAGCAAGGAGCAGGGGGAGAGTGCCGAGATACCTGAGAATATCGAAGAGTTCCTCGACGCCTTTACCGAAGACCTTTCCGGTCTTGCAGAGCGCAACATTTCATCAATGTATTTCAATGCTGCAATCACAATCCTAAGCTCTGCGGTCCACGGCAGTAACGCATGGTCAGAGCGATGGAACAAGGTCCGTGTGTTTGATTACTACGGGACAAGTGATTTCGACTATGACAACGAAGAGGAAGCTTTTGATTTATGCATAGACGCATACGATAGTTGCGTAAAAGCAGCTCGCTTAGCCATCGACCTCTCTGACAATAAGGTCGCAAAGCAAGGTGCTGCCACAGATGAGCTGCTCTTAAAATGCTGGGGCATATTGTGCACTCTCGAGGAGCGATGTATCAATGTCCGAACAAATCGCCGATACCACAGCCAATACTCCAGCGGGCAAATAACTAACGACGGTTTTTTCCTCAGCGATGAGGCGAAACAGCTTCGGAGGGAACAGCTAGTAAAGGACATGGCAAAGCGTGACGAATACGACCCCGAGAAGAAGAAGGAACGTGAGCGCGCTGAAAAAGAAACAGAGCTCCAGGCCAAATATTGGTTAGATAATCCTGTTAAAAAGTCGCAAAAACAATGGCTCGAAGAGGAATTTGACCAGCTGGGAAACGAACTTCGAGAGCTTAAGAGCAGACGTTCCTTCTTCAGCCCATTCGAATTCAAAGCGAAACGAGAATGTGACGCAAAAATAGAACAGGCTCGCGCGCGCAGACAGGAAATCAAAAACTCTTTGAAGGCCTTAGACGATGAACTCATGGCGTACGTGTCGAACGAGATTGAATCATAATCTCCTCTATTTGACACGAGAGTCCGTTGGGGCCTCAAAGGCACCTCAATGGAGCAAGAACAGCTTCACGCTGTAAAGGAATAGCGGGTGAGTCCTTGGAGTGTCCATTCATCTGGCAACCGATGCTCACTCTAGTCCGAGAAGATTAAGTCCCGACCCCGTCATCCTGCACACAAGCGGCCTTGCGGACACCTTTTCTAAATAGCCGGCGGCGATTAGGCTTGACAATGACCTACTCGCCGTCGGCTTTGTTACATCGAGATAGCCCGACACGCCATCAAGTGTGGACTCACCAAAGGCTTCAAAAATATGCATCTGGGCCGCATAAAAAAGAATATCTTTTGCCCTTTCGGTAAACGAGCCGTCGAGCTCTTCGATCGCCATCTTAAGATCCTCAAGCTGCGTACGCTTTTCGACCAAATCACTCAGAACGGCATCTTGCGCCTGCTCCACCAAATCAAGCATCATTGCGACAAACGGAGTAGCTTCACTGCCGTTAAGGGGCCTCTCCACCACATCGAACGCCTTGTAATATGCGGTTTTATTCTCGGCAATCGCCCTAGAGAGCGACAGCACGGTCGGCTGCGATAGCGTCTCGTTCAAGCTCAACGCGAGAAGGTATCTCCCCGTCCTCCCGTTGCCGTCATAGAAGGGGTGGATATATTCAAAGAGGAAATGGCAGAGCGAGGCTACATAAAGGCTTGGGACATCTTCGCGATTGCCAAACTCTATCATCTTGCCAAGGAGGTCAATGATTTCGGGCTCCGAGGAAACACCCTGATGGAGAATCTTGCCCCGACTGTTCTCAATCACAACGGGACCCAAACGGAACATCTTGCCATCCGGACGGTCCTTCGGGTCAAGCACGCCTTTAGTGACGGCATCGAAAATCTCGCGGATATCCTCGGGTTTGCCGGGACGACTTGAACCATCCACCAGCTGAAGATAGAGACGAGCGAATTCAATAAAAGGAGTGTGTTCCTTTTCGGCGGCACCGCAAAGTTCGACCGCAGCATCCTCCGCAGACTCCAGTGCCGCTTCAATCTGGCGCCGCGTGCTGTGTACGCCCTCCATCTCGTTGCTGAAAACAACCTCCTCAAGCACCAGCGAACGAATCGAGGCCCCCAAAGCCACATAAGGCAAGCTGTTCCACAGGTTGGAAATCTTTCGCTCTTTTCTGAGAATCCGCTCGCCAGCAACGGACAGCTCCAAAGGAACACAAGCAAACAGTTCACCGTGCTCAAGGTGAATTCCAGTCCGCACCGTGCCGTCGGCAGTAAGACGTTCGCGCAGCAGCTCGTCATGGCGAGCATAACGATCGGAGCTTGAATCTGCATAAAAGAGTTTTTCGAGTGTCTTGTACGCCATCGCTTCATCGCTCCTTTGAAATCAAATAGCTTAATCGACTATCATTATTTCGAAAAAGTCTGGTATTTGCAATTAAGACTGCAAAAATGTGTTGGCTAATTTCAAAGTACGGGGTTTTGAAAATTAAGATTCCCCTATTTACATAGCAACTCCGGCTTCAAACCTCAACAAAGCTCAATGCAAAAGGCGCGCTGTCTGCATCAACCGCAGACAGCGTGCCTTCTTCTGTTTGGGCGGAAACCGCATCCCAGTTTTCTAGCCCAGAACGGGACGCGGTTTCCCCTGAGCCCTCTCGCGGAAACTGTGTCCCATTTTGGACCTCGATTCTGGGACACACTTTCCGCAACGGGCCTCTAACGGAAACTGCGTCCCGTTCTGAGCGCCTATTCTGGGATGCAGTTTCCCAAAGGGCCTTGTTCCGGAAAGCGTATCCCGTTCTGAGCCTTCAAACCGGGATGTGCTTTCCCGTAGAGGCCCAAAGCGGAAACCGCATCCCGTTTCGAGGCTAACTTTCAAACTGGAATGCCGTCTCAGCACCGGTATCGGCTACTTGCCGTCGTCGTCCTCGGCTTCTTCTCTTGCGTAGAGCTCCAGCATGCGACGGTGGTACTCGTGCACGGCGAGCTTGGCGCGCTCTAGGCGGCGACGCTCACGCGGGGTGAGCTCGGACGGATCTATCTCGTCGCCATAGGTCTTATCGGCAAGCAGATGCGCCGCATCCACAATGCGCGCATCGATGCGTTCGCTCGCCGCCCGATCAGAAAGGCGCTCGGCAATCGTGTCGAGTGTAGGCAAGCCTTCGAATACGCGACCATGTCCATGCGACGTCAATAGCTCGTGCTCGCGGGCGAGAAGACTTGCCAGGTCGTGATGGGCACGCAGGATATTGAGCGCATCGGCGGGATGCTCGGCAACCTCCGCCACGGCGGCGACCGGCGCCGCATCGACCACGCGGTAGAAGAGCTGCGCGAGCAGTGGCATCAGGAACACCGTGATGGCGCCGGCTGCCACCATAACCGAAGCGACGCCTTGCGATAATGCGCCGGCATTGACGGCGACGCTCGTCACGGCGACGATGATCGGCAGTGCCGTGGTGCAGTAGAGCGCCACGGTGATGCGACCGTAGGCAGAAACATCGCGCGTCTTAGGGCAGATGCCCATGGAGACAACGATGGGCACGGCACGGATAACCAGCAACGCCACGATAAAGCCCACGAGCAGGCCAGGGCGCGATGCTACAGCCGTCAGGTCGATCTTGGCGCCCGAAACGGTAAAGAACACCGGGATCAAAAAGCCATAGGCAAGGCCATCGAGTTTAAGCTCGAGCGTATGGTTGCCCTCGGGGATGATGTAGCGCAGGACGAAGCCCGCGGCAAAAGCGCCCAGTACGATATCGAGGCTAAAAATAGCGGAAAACGCCACGAGCGTGACCAGGATGAGCACTGTGAGGCGCACGAACGTCTGAGAAGTCGTATCGGCGCGCTCCTGAATAAAGGCAAAGAAGCGGCTGCCAATACGCTTGGAGCGGCTGGGGACCACGGCAAGCAGCACGCACACCACGGCGAACAGCCCCAAGATCAACAGCGTCTCGACACCCGTACGGGCAGACAGCAGCACCGACATGGCGAGCACGGGTCCGAGCTCGCCCCACGTACCATAGGCAAGAATCGAATCGCCGACGCGCGTCCCAGAAAGCGACCGCTCGCGCAAGATGGGCATGAGCGCCCCAAGCGCCGTCGAGGTCAACGCCAGCGTCACGGCGATGCCATCAAAATGACTGACCGAAAACCACGGGGTAAAGCGCACGGCAAGCCAGGCGATACCAAACGTGACGACCCACGTCGCCATGCCGTAACGCCCCTCGATGCCCGTGATGTTCTTGGGATCGATCTCAAAGCCGGCAAGCAGGAACAAAAAGGCCAGGCCGAGCTCGGACACGAGCGAGACCTCGGCATCCACATGGATAATGCCGAGCATATGAGGTCCCAGCACCGCGCCAAACACGAGCAAAAAGACCGTCTCGGGAACGGGTTTTCCGGGAATCGCCGAGGCGATGAAGGGACTTGCAAAGGCCACGAGTGCGATGATGGCGAGCGAAACAAATGCCATGTGATGCCTTTCTCTTGTTTGCGCTCCACTGTAGCACCCTCGCCGTCCTCAACGCGCCACGAGCTGTCGTATCATAGTGAGGTTTAAAAGTATGTGGCTCAAGGCGATCGCGAGGCTTGCCCCGCAAACCGACCGCTGCCGCATACCGCACCGTACGCCCAACCGATCAGGAAGGCAGGAACCAATGGTCTCTCGTATCTACGTGGAGAAGAAACTCGGGTTCGACGTCGAGGCTCAGCAGCTCAAGGGCGAGCTGAGCGAGATTCTCGGCATCAAGGGCATCGAGGCTCTGAGGATCATCAACCGCTACGACGTCGAGGGCATCGATGAGGAGCTGTTCCGCTCCTGCGTGCCGACCGTCTTTAGCGAGCCCCAGGTCGATGTGACCTACAACGAGCTCCCCGCAAGCGATGGCGCCGTCTTTGCCGTCGAATTCCTGCCTGGCCAGTTTGACCAGCGCGCCGACTCCGCCAGCGAGTGCGTGCAGCTCATCAGCCAGGGCGAGCGCCCCGCCGTGCGCTCCGCCAAGGTCTATATGATCTCGGGCGCCCTGGACGAGGCCGCCATCGATGCCATTAAGCACTACGTGGTGAACCCCGTCGAGGCCCGCATTGCCTCACTCGACCTACCCGAGACGCTGCACATGGAGACCCCCGAGCCTGCGCCCGTCGAGGTGCTTGACGGCTTCCGCGAGCTCGACGAAGCCGGTCTTGCCGCCTTTATCTCCGAGCGCGGTCTTGCCATGGACGAGGCGGACATCGCCTTCTGCCAGCAGTACTTCCGCGATGAAGATCGCGACCCCACCATCACCGAGATCCGCGTGATCGACACCTATTGGTCCGACCACTGCCGCCACACCACCTTCGGTACCGTCCTGGATGACGTGACGATCGACGACGCCGTGGTGCAGCAGGCCTTCGACCGCTACATGGAAATGCGCCACGAGCTCGGTCGCGACGCCAAGCCCGTCTGCCTCATGGATATGGGCACCATCGGCGCCAAGTATCTCAAGAAGACCGGCGTCATGACCGATGTCGACGAGTCCGAGGAGATCAACGCCTGCACCGTCAAGGTAAAGGTCGATGTTGATGGTGAGGACCAGGACTGGCTGTTCCTCTTTAAGAACGAGACCCACAACCACCCGACCGAGATCGAGCCCTTCGGCGGTGCCGCCACCTGCGTGGGCGGCGCCATCCGTGACCCGCTCTCGGGCCGCAGCTATGTGTACCAGGCCATGCGCGTCACCGGCGCCGGCGACCCCACCGTCCCGGTTTCCGAGACGCTCGAGGGCAAGCTCCCGCAGCGCAAGCTCGTGACCACCGCCGCCGCCGGCTACTCCAGCTACGGCAACCAGATCGGCCTTGCCACCGGTCAGGTCAACGAACTCTATCACCCCGGCTACGTGGCCAAGCGCATGGAGGTCGGTGCCGTCGTGGGCGCTACCCCGGCAAACCACGTGCGTCGCGAGTGCCCCGCCCCCACCGACAAGATCATCCTGCTGGGCGGCCGCACCGGCCGTGACGGCATCGGCGGCGCCACCGGCTCCTCCAAGACCCAGAACACCGAGTCCATCGAGACTTCGGGTGCCGAGGTCCAGAAGGGCAACGCCCCGGTCGAGCGCAAGCTGCAGCGCCTGTTCCGACGCGGCGACGCCTGTCGCTTGATCAAGCGCTGCAACGACTTTGGCGCCGGCGGCGTCTCGGTCGCCGTGGGCGAGCTTGCCGACGGCCTGTATGTCGACCTCGATACCGTGACCAAGAAGTACGACGGCCTGGACGGCACCGAGCTCGCCATTTCCGAGTCCCAGGAGCGCATGGCTTGCGCCGTCGCCGACGGTGACGTCGAGGAGTTCATGGGCTACGCCGCCGAGGAGAACCTGGAAGCGACCGTTATCGCCGAGGTTACCGCCGAGCCGCGCATGCGCATGGCCTGGAACGGCGTCGCCATCGTCGACCTGTCCCGCGAGTTCCTCAACTCCAACGGTGCGCCCAAGCACCAGGCCGCCCACGTCTGCGCCCGCAGCGTGTGGCAGCCCAGCTGGGCCGGCACCACGCTTGCCGAGCGTATGACCTCGCTCGTCACCGATCTTAACGTCGCCTCCAACAAGGGCCTTTCCGAGCGCTTCGACTCCACCATCGGCGCCGCCACCGTGCTCATGCCCTTTGGCGGCAAGACGCAGCTCACCCCGAGCTCTGCCATGGTCGCCAAGTTCCCCGTGGACGGCGAGACCACCACGGCGAGCGCCATGGCATGGGGCTTCAACCCCTACCTGATGGAGGCCGACCAGTTTGCAGGTGCCTACCTGTCCGTAGTCGAGTCCATCGCCAAGCTCGTCGCCGCCGGTTTTGAGCACAAGCGCGCCTACCTCTCCTTCCAGGAGTACTTCGAGCGCCTGCGCACCGAGGCCGAGCGCTGGGGCAAGCCCATGGCAGCCGTTCTGGGTGCTCTTATGGCCCAGGTCGATCTGGGTGCCGGCGCCATCGGCGGCAAGGACTCCATGAGCGGCTCGTTTGAGGACGAGGCCGGCGAGCTCAACGTTCCGCCGACCCTCATCAGCTTCGCCGTGGCCGTGGGTCGCGCCGCCCGCGCCACATCGCCCGAGTTCAAGGGCCTTACGCACCGCGTCGTCCGCATCGCCCCCGCCACCTATGGCGAAGACTACCGCCCCGATGCCCAGCAGCTGCTCGCCGCGTTTGACGCCGTCGAGGCGCTCACCGCCACCGGCGACGCCCTGGCCATCTCCACGCCCGGCTACGGCTGCGGCGCCGAGAGCCTCTTTAAGATGTGCGTCGGCAACCAGATCGGCATCGAGCTTGCCGAGGACGTGGACGTGGAGAGCCTCTTCACCCCGCTCTACGGCAGCTTTATCGTCGAGCTCGCAGAGGATGCCGAGCTGCCCGAAGTCGCCGACGGCGTTGTCGTCGAGCCCCTGGGCACCACCGTCGAGGGCTATGTCATCGACACCGGCTCCGAGGTCATCGAGCTCTCCGAGCTCCAGGAAGCCTGGGAGAGCGGCATCGAGGGCGTCTTTGCCTACCGCAGCACCAGCGAGCAGCCCGAGGCCGAGACCATTGACTATCGCGCCAAGGACATCCATGTGTACGGCGGCGCCAAGATCGCCCGCCCGCGCGTGATTATCCCCGTCTTCCCCGGCAACAACTGCGAGTACGACAGCGCCCGTGCCTTCCGCGCCGCCGGTGCCGAGGCCGACACCTTCGTGATCAACAACCTCACGCCCGAGGCCGTTGCCGAAAGCACCCACGAGCTTGCCCGTCGCATCCGCCAAAGCCAGATCGTCATGATCCCCGGCGGCTTCTCGGGCGGTGACGAGCCCGACGGCTCCGCCAAGTTCATCACGGCGTTCTTCCGCGCTCCCGAGGTCACCGAGGCTGTCCGCGACTTGCTCAAGGCCCGCGACGGCTTGATGCTGGGCATCTGCAACGGCTTCCAGGCCCTGGTCAAGCTCGGCCTGGTGCCCTACGGCGATATCGTCGACGCCACGCCCGACGCGCCCACGCTGACGTTCAACACCATCGGCCGCCACCAGAGCCGTCTGGTGCGCACCCGCATCTCGTCCAACCTGTCCCCGTGGTTGTCGCAATGCAGCCTGGACGACCCCTACACCGTCGCCATCAGCCACGGCGAGGGCCGCTTTGTCGCCAATGACGAGGTGCTCGCCCAGCTGATCGCCAACGGCCAGGTCGCCACGCAATACGTGGACGAGGACGGCAAGCCCAGCATGGATCTTTCCGTCAACCCCAACGGCTCCGCACTCGCCATCGAGGGCATCACGAGCCCCGACGGCCGCGTCCTGGGCAAGATGGGCCATGCCGAGCGTCGCGGCGACAACCTGTACCGCAACGTTCCCGAGCATGTACCCGGCGATAAGTTCATGCCGATCTTTGAGAGCGGCGTAGCCTACTTCGCCTAAAGACGTTCCCATCGGGTACAATCCCCTCGGGTAACGACGCCCGCCGCCGGCACCTCCGGTGGCGGGTTCTTTTTTGCTTCGCGCATACAGGAAGGACATCATGGAAAGCCGCAAGCCGCATCTCGCCACCCTGCCCGGACTCATTCTGGGCTGCCTTATCTGCTGTGCGCTCTGGGGATCGGCTTTCCCCTGCATCAAGATCGGTTACGAGCTCTTTGGCATCCCCGCACACGATAGTGCCTCGCAGCTGCTCTTTGCAGGCTTGCGCTTCACGCTTGCCGGCGCCCTGGTCATCGTTGGGATGAGCGCGGCGAAGCGCCGCCCACTCATCCCGCAGGCTCGCGACATCAAGCCCATCTTTGTCTTGTCGATTTTCCAGACGATCGGTCAGTACTTCTTTTTCTACCTGGGACTCTCGCGCGCCAGCGCCATGTCGAGCTCCATCATTGAGGCCAGCGCCAACTTCCTCGCAATCCTCTTTGCCGCTCTGGCGTTTCACACCGAGAAGCTCGATACAGCCAAGGTGCTTGGCTGCGTGTTGGGCTTTGCCGGTGTAGCGCTCGTCAACCTTTCGGGCGCGGATGGCACCTTTGGCTTTGCGCTCGACGGCGAGGGCTTTATCCTGGCTTCCACCGTTGCGGGCGCCCTGTCGACCTGCCTCATTGGCATTTTCTCGCGCGAGCATGACGGCGTTTTACTCGCCGGCTGGCAGTTTTTAGTCGGCGGTCTGGTCCTTACCGCCATCGGGCTTTTGATGGGCGGCGCGCTATCCCCCACCAAAATCGTCCCCGCCATCGCGCTCATCATATATATGGCACTCATTTCCGCCGTCGCATACTCGCTGTGGTCTCGCCTGCTCGCCGTCAACCCCGTCAGCCGCGTTTCGGTCTTTGGCTTTATGAACCCGGTCTTTGGCGTAGCGTTGAGCGCGCTGCTGCTCGGCGAGGGCGCTGGCACAAGCCCCGTTACCGTCATTGTGGCCCTGCTCCTGGTCTGCGGCGGCATCATCATTGTCAACAAACCTAAAAATGCCTAACAAGCCAAGCCCTTGCGTATGCCGCACCTGCAGCGGACATTCGCGTGGTCGCTTTTTCTAGCGTATCTGGACGCCGGCCTTTTTCTTCTCGTGCTTTACGCGGTAGAGCTCCGCATCGGCAGCGCGAAGCAAGTCTTGCCAGGTATCGACACCATCACCGACCCGTGCGTAGCCGATGGACATCCGCAACAGATACAGCACCTCGGCACGCGCGAGCTCGTCGTTGATTGCCTCGCACAGACGTATGATGTCCTGTTCCGCCGTCGCCTTTTGGAGCACGACGAATTCATCGCCGCCATAGCGTGCAATAAAGTCACCAGACGACGAGCAGACATCTTTGAGCGCGGTCACCCTCCACATGTCCGTAGCGATCATTAATCTGCTTAAAGCCATCAGCGTCCATCATGAGCAGATACACATCGCCCGTATGATCCGCATTCGAGAAGAGCGACAGCATATAGGTCTCAAAACGGTTTCGATTGTTGAGGCCAGTCAATGGGTCGGTCGAGATCAGCTGCTCCTGGCAGACGATGTAGAGCAGCAGCATGCTAATCATTATGCCGACACAAAGCCCGGGCACCGAAAACACGACCTGAAAGGTGCCGCCCACCAGGGCCGGAATGGCGAAAAATGCCAAGGTTCGATAGATGGCCTTCTTTTGTAGACTCTCGACCCTGCGCGATTGCACAAACGCGTGCAGGGACGTATGAATAACGTAGCAGTAGCTGACGATGGGCTGGATCATATAGGCAAAGCAGCGATGATACACGCCCTGCGCATCGATATAGAACAGGGCGTGCGTCCAGCAGCTCGTAAACGCCAGCACGACCACCAGCACCGTAGGCAACGTTACGAGCGCCACCTTATAGCGCGCGGTCAAAAGGCGAGAGCCCTGCACTGTCTCGGAATAGATAAACCAAATGAAAAACGCGATGGCAAAGAGTGAAAACGAAACCACGTTGGAAATCCAGTTGGTGGCAATGCCCAGCGTGCCGTCCACACCATCCGAGAGCGTCCAGATCATATCGAATAATATTTACGCGGCAGAGGTATAGCCGAGCATGCTAAACAATAGCTGCTGGGTACTCGAGAATAAAGAGCGACGGCTTCGCGCGGCAAGCCCGATAAGAACAATCATGCAGAGCAGGAATATCTCAATCTTGAGTGCCTTAACCACTAGACGCCATCCCTTCAATATCCAAGTGGCCAGAATCTCCCGAATCGTGCCTGGGAAATAAACACCCCCTATTCCGTAGGGGTAAAGGGAGTCATAGCAGAGCGTCCGAACATTACTGCAAGACAGCTTCCGTTCGGACGCTCGAGCGGCGCGAATTGCGCGCCGGCATCATTGATGAATGATGATTGCTACTCGCCATAGATGTCGGTCGCGACAGCCTCCTCGATGGCCTCGACACCGGCGGGCGACAGGTCCTCCTTGCCCTGGCAGAACTTCTTGTCGACCCAGCCAGTAAGAATCGGAGCCATGATCGCCGTGATGATAACGGCGGTGGCGATCTGGGCGTACGCGGCGGGCGCAAGCTCTGCATAGCGCGGCGCCACCTCGGCAAGAGCAACCGGCGTGGTCATAGCCGTGCCGGCGATGGTGGAGCAAGCCACGGCGGCCTTGCCGTTACCACCGCACAGGCGCTCGAACGCAAAGGTGATGGGGCCGACGACAAACAGCGTGACAAGGCCCAGCAAGATGCCGGAAATGCCGCCGGTGACAAAGCTCGACAGGCTCATGGACGCGCCGAGTTGAAATCCGATGACGGCAATCGCGGGATTGGTGCCGGGAACCAGCAGGTTCTTTATGAACGGGAAGAGGTTGCCCAAAACCATACCGATGACAAGCGGCAGGATGGAGCCGACGATGGTGCCCAGCGGGATGTTAGCAAGACCAGAAACGCCCAGGATGATCATGGTGACGGCGGGGCCGGCCGTAAAGAACAGGATGCCCACGGCGCCCTGCTCGGACTCATCGCCAAACTCGCCCATGATGCCCGTATAGAGCGCCATGTTGCAGAAGGTGATGCCGCCGATAATGGAGACCGAGCTCAGGCCCAAAAAGTTGTCGTTAAAGAAATACGCAACGCCCAGGCCCAGCGCGGCTGCCACCACAAGCTTAGGGATCAGTACGACGACGCCGGTCTTGATAGCGCCCGGCGTGGACTTAAAGCTGATGCCGGCACCCACGAAGAGCAGGATCGCGGCGACGATGGTATTGGAACCGCCGCGACAGGCGGCGGTAAAGAAGCCACCGATCTCGAAGACCTGCGGGCAGAAGGTATTGAGCAAAAGACCGACGATCATCGGGTAGATCATGATGTCGCCCGGGATTCGCGGTACTTTGAATTTCTTTTGCTCGTTGGCGGTCGCTTCCTGTGCCATGAAACCCCCATTTCCGTTGACGGGATACAAAAGCCCACGTCATACTTTGCTACAGTAAAGTTTGACCATGGTACCAGAAGAAGCAGACCGGCTCGGTGAGAAATTCGATTCGCAAAGTCGAGACGGTAAACGCGCCCTGCTCTTATACGAGGCTCAAAACGATATAGAGCACGATGCCCGAGACGCAGCACCACAGCATCGACTTTGTCTTGATTGCCACCGCCACGACGCCGGCAGATGCGATCCAGGGAATCAAGCCCTGCCACAAGCCGGCATCGAAAGCGCCGGGGCTTATCAGGTCGTTAGCGACTAGCGCCGCAAAGGCAGCGGGCGGAATATAGCCCAAGGCCTCGGTAACGCGGGGTGAAAGCGTTCTCCCACGCAAAGCAAACGCCGGGGCAATGCGGAAAAACGCGATGGCCGCCCACGACGAAAGCCACAGGACCAAAAACTCGTTAACGGGCATCGCGAGCACCCCTTCCTTCGGCGAGGGCATCGCACACGAGCGCCGCGGCAACGCCGACGAGTACGCTTACCGGCACGGCGACATTCGTCCACCCCAAGAACTTGCATACGGCGACGGATGCCGCAGCCAAAACGGCAGCTACGGCATTGCCACGCGACAGTCGCTGCGAAAAGAGCAGGCAGATAAAGAGCGATGTGCAGACAAAACCTGCAAGAGCGGTGGGGACATCGACAACGGCACCGACAACGGCGCCCGTTGTGCACGAAACGCCCCATGTTGCGATGAGGATCACGTTGAGCGCAAAGGACTCGCGCGGACCCCAATCCTGCCCCTCAATCAACTTGGCAAGCGAGATGCCATATGCCTCCTCGGTGAGCGTCGCGGCAACGGCCAGCGTCTGACGCTTCGAGGCGCCCGCCAGATGCGGTGCGATCGATGCCGAGTAAAGTGCAAAGCGCGAGGAGATTGCGGCGACGCTAGCGACGATCGATGCCGCAGGCACGCCCGCCAGCCACAGGTTGCAGACCATAAACTGTCCGCAGCCCGTCACAAACGTGCTGCTCAGGGCAAAAACCATCCATGGTTCCATCCCCGCCTGCGCCATAATCATTCCGCACGGCGCACCTATCGCAACATAGGTAAGCATCACCGGCCAGACGGTTTTTAAGATCTTGAGCACCATAACGTTCCTCGTCCCGACAAGCTGTCCGAGCCGCATTCAACGACACGGCAGAATCATCGCCCGGCAGCAACCGACATCACCTACAATTGCCACCGGATCGAAAGATACAGAAAGACACAACTTTTTAGGAAGTCATTATGACAGCTATCGATCGTGTGCGGGCAGCTGCGGCCTTTAAGACCTATACCGATGCCTACGATGCCGCCAATCCACGTATCGCACTCAAAATCGAGCATACGTACCATGTTGCCGAGGCATGCGATGCCGTGGCACGTAAACAGGGTTGGTCACCGCAGGACATTGACCTGGCGTGGCTGTGCGGACTGCTGCACGATATGGGTCGTTTTGAACAGCTGCGGCGCTGGGACACCTTTAAGGACACCGAGAGCATGAGCCATGCAGCGCTGGGCATCGAGGTCCTCTTTGGCGAGAATCCCGCCGATGCACCCGCCGTAACGAGCATCCGCGACTTTATCGATGACCCGGCAGAAGATGAGCTCATCCGAGCGAGCATTGCCTATCACAGTGATTTCCGTCTACCCGCGCAGCTCGACGAGCGCACGCGGAGCTTCTGCGATATCGTGCGCGATGGCGACAAGATCGACATTATGCGCACCATCGCCGACAGCACCGTCGACACTATCCTCAAAGTGGATGAGGACGCGTTTGTAGCCAGTCGCTTCTCGGCACCGACGCTTGCCGCCTTTGACGAGCACCGCTGCGTCGCACGCGATGAACGCAACGAGCCCGCAGACTACCTGGTGGGACTCATCTGCTTTATGTTTGAGCTCGTCTATCCGACAAGCCGTGCGCTGGCGCGCGAGCAAGGCGATATCTATCGCCTGCTCGACGCGCCCTTTGGCATTACGCGACCCTTTATCGACCCCACCACGCAGGCAACCTGGAGCCGCCTTAAGGACGAGCTGCGCCGCTGGCTGGCAAGCGCTTAGCACTCGAGCTGAGCCAGCAACTCCTCAACGACCTCGACGGCGTTTCCAACAACCTTGTACTGGGCGGCGCCAAAGATGGGGGCATCCGGGTCCTCATTGATGGCGATAATGCACTCCGCCCCACCGATGCCGGCGAGATGCTGGATAGCACCCGAGACACCGATGCTCACGAGGAGCTTGGGCGAGACCGATACACCCGTCTGGCCAATTTGATGGCGATACTCCAGCCAGCCGGCCTCCACCACGGGGCGCGTGCAGCCAAGCTCGGCACCCAGAGCCTCGGCAAGCTTTCGCATCAGCGGTAGGTTTTTCTTGGAGCCAATGCCGCGGCCCACCACGACCAGACGCTCGGCATCGGCAATTGAGGCCTGCTGTCCCCACTCCTCGACGGGAATCGAGATCTCGACACGGGCCTTAACGTCCTCCGCAAGCATCACCTGGGCAATCGTGCCGGAACGGCCGTAGTCGAAGTCGGGAGCCTTAAAGATGCCGGGGCGCACCGTTGCCATCTGCGGACGGTGGTTGGGGCAAATGATGGTGGCCATCAAGTTGCCGCCAAACGCCGGGCGCGTCTGCTGCAGCAAGCCCGTCTCCGCATCCATCGAAAGCACGGTGCAGTCGGCCGTAAGGCCCGTCTGCAAACGCACGGCAACGCCGGGTGCCAGTTCGCGGCCAAAGGCGGTCGCACCGTACAGAATGGCCTCGGGCTTGCGCTCTGCCACCAAATCGCAGATCAGGCGGGCGTAAACCTCCGCGTCGTTCTGGCGCAGACGCTCGTCGCGACAGACCAGGACCTCGTCTGCACCGGCGTAAACCAGATGCTCCAGGTCACCGAGAGAACCCTCGGGGCCCATACCGACCAGTGCGACCAGACGGCAGCCGCGAGCATCGGCAAGCTCGCGGCCCTTACCCATGAGCTCGTAGGCCACAGGAGCCACGGCGTCGTGCTCGTCAGTCTGCACGAAGACCCAAATGTCTCGATATGCATCAAGGTCCACCGCGCCAGCGGCCTCGTCGCGCTCAATCGAGATAGCGCTGACAGGGCAGGCGTCGACGCACCCGCCGCACAGGATGCAGCCGTCGGTTACGCGGGCGCAACGGTTGGGGCGCTCGCCCTCCACCACAATGCCACCCGAGGCGCAGGCGCGAACGCAGCGGCCACAGCCAACGCAGGCCTCGCTATCGATTATCAGTCCGCTCATCTATGCCATCTCCTCGATAATCTTGGCAAGTTTTACCGCCTGCTCGGACGCCGTTCCCTCAACGGCCTCGCACGTTTGGTCACGGTCGGGCACAAACGAACGCACGACCTGCGTCGGTGATCCGGCAAGGCCGCAACGCGAGGGATCGGCGTTTACGTCGGCAGCGCTAGCCACGCGCACGTCTGCATCCTCGGCCGCGCGAATGCCGGCAATACTCGGCATGCGCAGCTGGCCAATCTCCTTGGCGGTCGTCATCGCACACGGCATCTCCAGGTACACCGTCTCCTCGCCGGCATCGCAGCCGTGGACGAGCGCCAGCGAGCCACACGTCGTAAATCCCGCGCTCTGCACACAGCTCACGTCGGTCACGCAGGGGATCTCAAAGGCGCCGGCCAGCTCGGGGCCGATCTGGGCCGTATCGCCGTCCACTGCCATCTTGCCGCAGATGAGCAGGTCAAAGTCCTCATCGAGTGCCTCGATACCGCATTTGAGGGCATAGGTGGTGGCTAGGGTATCGGCACCCGCAAAGGCTTGGTCGGTCAGCAGCAGCGCGTCGTCGGCACCGCGGGCGATGCAGTCGCGCAGCAGCGATTCGGTCGCGGGGATGCCCATCGACACCACCGTCACACGCACGTCCATGCCAAAGCCGATAAAGTCGTCCTTCAGCGCCAGCGCGCATTCCAGAGCGCTTGCATCGAACGGGTTAATGACCGCCTGCTTGCCATCACGCACGATAGTATTGGTTTTGGGGTCCATCTTGACCTCGGTGCTTCCGGGCACCGCCTTGACGCACACCACCATATGGAAATCACTCATCTTCACGCGCCCCCCTTCTGGACGAGTCCATCCAAGAACTTCTCCGCAAACAGGTTGCCGCGACCCAGCTGGCCGGCAGGATCGAGCTGGAGTTTGAGACGCGCCGACTCGACCATGGCCTCGTGGCCGTACATCGTCTCCAAGAAGCCCGCCTTGATCTTGCCGACGCCGTGCTCGGCAGAAACAGCACCGCCCATGGCCGTGACCTCGGAAGCCCACTGGGCAAAGAGTTCTCCACCGCGACGGTAGTCTTGCGCATCGCGCGGCAGGATGTTCACATGCAGATGGTTGTTACCGATGTGACCCCAGGCGGCAGATTCAAGCCCACTTTCGGCCAACGTGCGACGATAAAGGGCGATGACATCGGCCAAGTGTGCATTGGGCACCGACATGTCCGAGCCCAGCTTGGTGATGGTAGGATCCATGCGGCGGCGCTCGTCGATAAGCATGTTGACGCTCTCGGGGACCGCATGGCGGAAGAACCGCTGGCACTCGCGATCAACCTCGGTGCGCGCGACCCATGTCGCATCGTCGCGGCCGCCCGCAAGCTCCAGCACCCACCCCAGGTGGTACAGCTCCTCGGTCGCCTGGGCCTCGTCATCGCAGTCGAGCTCCACGTAGACACAGACCTTGGCCTCTTTGTCGAGCACCGGCAGCGAGGCAAACGCCGTCGACTGCTCGCGCTGGCGACGCAGGATATCCAGGGCGCTAGCATCGAAGTACTCGATGGCAACCGCATGGGACAGGACAGGGCGCACGGAATCGGTAAAGGACACGGCCTTGTCTTCGCTATCGAAAAAGCAGCTCACACCCCAAACGACCGCAGGTGCCGCTTGCAGGGCAATCTCGAGCTCGGTGATAACGCCGAGCGTGCCGCAAGCGCCGATAAAGAGGTCGATGGCGTCCATATCGTCCGCAACAAAATAACCCGAGGCATTTTTGGTCTTGGGCATGGTGTAGCCAGGAAGATCGAGCTCGAGTGTGTGGCCCTCTGCCGTCACGAGCGACAGGTGGCGGCCCTGGGCAAAAGCCTCGCCGCGCTGAAGCTCAAGCAAATCGCCATCAGCCAGCGCGACGTGGAGTCCCGTGATATGCGGGCGCATGGGGCCGTAAGCGTAGCTGCGGGCGCCGGAGGCGTTGCATGCCGCCATGCCGCCCAGACAGGCAGATGCCTCGGTGGGATCGGTGGGAAAGAACTGCTCGCGGGCCTCTTGAAACTCATCGTAGGCCTTAAGCGATGCCTGGTCCCAGCCAGCGGCCGGCAGTACCTTCTTGCCCAGCTGCTTGCGCAGTTCCGAAAGCACAACGCCCGGCTCCACGCGCAGCAGAAAGCGGCCTTGTTCATCGCGGCGAAGGCCCAAGTAGCGATTCATGCGGGAAGTATTGAGAATGTGACCGCCATGAGGCACAGCGCCGGCGGCAAGACCGGTCCGGGCGCCCTGAACCGTCACCGGGACACGCTCGGCATGGAGCTTTTTCAAAATGGCGCGGACCTCGTTCTCCGTTGTCGGAAACGAGATGCTTGAGGCCTCGCCCGATGTGCGAGACTCATCGCGGCCATACTCTTCGAACTCGTCGGTGAAGGGTTTGATGGTTGCAGACACGCGAACTCCCCCTTTAGCTAACTACAGTGTTTGCAGGGAGATGTTACCGCATCGTTTCGTCGACGTGTTCGAGACCGTCTCCATAATTGGCGTTTTTTACGTTCGTGCAATTCGGCGAACGGCAAGTCTTCCTCGACAGACGATGCTTTTAACACATATGGCCACGCCGTCGCCGATCGCTCGATTGTCGCTCGAAAAAAGTTGAAGTAATTTTTGCTGCCTTTTACCTGCGGAGACACCAATCCGTCAAGCATTTGGTCAGAAATTGGTCAAGTTGCGACTGATAGGGTCGGCGTCGACAGCCAAAACCGATAGAAGTTTTGGCCCAAGAGCAGGGAGGTTCCCATGGCATATTACTGGCCCCAGTACGGCGTCGCCATCGAGGTCGACGACGATCCCTATCTCCTGCCTTTCGACGAAGAGGCGTTCCCCGATACGGCGGTCTACCATGTCACCACCGATGTTATCTGCGACCCCGAGTCGTTCTCGGCGCTCGCCCACCACATCGCGCGTATCCACGACATCGAGCTCCCTCACGACTTCGACGAGCTCATCTACTCGCGCCGCCTGATGCTTCACATGCTCTTTGGAGCGGACCCGTCCACATTCGCACGTGTCTACACCACCAAGGATGCCGCATGAGTGCGAAGAAGCCGCCCCGCCTCGCAGGACTGGGACGTCGCAAGAAACTCGTCGTTGTCTGCCTGGCTATCGTCTGCGCCCTCATCGCCGTAGGGCTATACGCTTGGCAGTCGCAACCCGTGCCCGAAGCGGGTGCCTCAGTCACGACGGCAGAGGGTAAATCGCGCCAAGAAATCCAAGATGAGCTCGATGCCATCGTCCGCGACAACATGATGACGATCTCGGTCGCGCCGGTCGCTCAGCTGCAGGAGAACGGCAAGCTGCGCATCAACGTGCAAAACGTCCAAGACAATAAATTTCCCCAGCGATTCCGCGTCATCCAAAACGACGAGACCATGTACGAATCCGGTGTGGTCGAGACCGGCAAGACAATCGAGACATGCCCCGCCGGCAACATCAAAGAAGGCGAAGCATACATCGAGATCCAGGCACTCGATGCAAAGACCCTCGACAGCCACGGCAATCCGACACGTGTCAAGGTACGGGTTGAGCAAGCCGAGAACTAGCTTTCCGGCCGACGCGGCACCGCACGCAATTCACCGGCATTTGTCCAATCATCGCGGGGACGGCCCGCGGCGAATAGAAAGGAACGACCATGGACATCACCAGGAACATGAACGGAGCCAGAGCGCTCGTCGTGGGCGCAGGGCTCGCGCTCGCGCTCGCAATGGGCGCCGCCCCGACGCCAGCTATGGCAGCCGGGCGCGTTGGAACCACGAAGGTAATGGTCAGGACCGAGATCGACAACGTTGAGTTCAAAGTTCCGACGGTTATTCCCTTCGTCGCCAAGCCCGACGGCACGCTTCAGGGCCCCTCAGAAGACGCGACCACCATCGACAATCATTCGGCCTACGGCATCCATGTCACCAACATGAAGATCGACGCCATGAACACCTGGACCATTGCCGCCGACGCCAAGGCCGGAACCGCGCAGAACTCCATCGACTTTAAGGTCGGCCCCGACGGCGCACTCCAGAACGCTAGCACCGCAATGCAGGAGACGGGCCTCGATCTTTCCAAGAATGCAGCCTTCGACATGGGTTACCAGGGCATTGCCGGTGGCACGGACAAAATTAAGCTCAAGACAAGCGGAAACGTCGCCCGCGTCACGCGCGACATCTTCCGCGTAACCGGCGAAGGCGATCAGGTTGCAACGATCACCTGGACGGTCGAGCCCGGTGCGCACACGGCATAAGGCCGTCGCCCTGGCCGCCGCCGTCAGCATCCTAGCATTTGAGCCAGCCATGGCCTTTGCCCAGCAAGAACAGGCACAGGCCGCCACGCAAGTGACGGTCGACCTCTCGGAGCTCGACCGTGGCGACCGCGAGGAACCGTTGGCGCAGACAGGCGACAGACGATGGCTCTTGGCAGCAGGCGCCACAGCAGCAGGCGCGGGGACCGCCGGCCTCGGTCTGCACATCAAACGCAGCCAGAAACAAAACACGGACAGGCCGCACTAAATTAGCTAAGGAGACCCCATGGCATCGAAGAACCTTTTGCCCGTCGTCGCACTCTGCGGCGCGCTCGCAACCGGAACGCCTGTCGCCGCCTGGGCGACTCCCGTCATGGCGGACTTCTTACCGGCAGCCCTAAGCTCCGCACCAAATCCGTCGAGCGCCATTGCGTGCAAGCGTTTTTCGTTCGCACAGGCTGCAATCTCAACCTCGGGATGCCTTCGCCGTAATACGGACGGCTCGATAGTCGTGGATATCAATCGTTCGAACAAGGCAAACGGCTCCCAGGCGGGGTGCGCCGTCTGCACGTGGCGCTCGGTTGTGCTCGATGCAGATGGCGATCCATGCAATTTAGAGCTGCGCATCGACATCGCTTCGGTCGATGACTCGGCGAACGGAGCGAAGGTCGCCTTCGACGGTGCGTTTTTCGAGAAAGGAGGCGGTATATGTCTGGGCTGCGCCGCCGCGAATGCAGACGACACGCAGCCCACCCTCTCATTCACGGCATCGTTGCGGCTGACCAAAGCCGGCACCGATGCCATCGCGGCGGGAGAAGCGTCCCTGCTGTTCTACGCCGTCAGCACCAAAGACACAGATGCTCATTTCGAGAAGCCAGCCGGATCACTCAGCCTTACACGAGGGATAGAAGCAGGCCCTATTGAAATCGATGCCCACGCGCAAAGCAGGCAACGCATTCTTGCCGACCCGGCGCTTCTCGAAATGGAGTGGAACGGATCCGGAGCCATCGGAATTCTCCCCTCCGCGCTTGACGCCAAGACGCTCTCCTCAAACGACGAACCCATCAACGCAACCATACAAGAAGAGAGCGCGGACAAGGAAGCGGGTGCGGGCGACACGCCGTCGCCGACAAACAGCGTCCCAGCTTCTTTCGAAGCACCGAATGAGCCCGCTACCGATCAAAACGATCCCGAGCTCGCGGACAGTCTGGGGCTTACTGATCCTCAAGAGATCGATGAAGGTAACTGCTGCGTGCTTGCCGCGCTCGACCACACGGAGGTCATCGACGCTGCGAACATCGAAGTTGCCGCCGCCAATCAGCCCGTCCGCAAGTCGGCCATCATCGCATTTCCTGAATCCATCGAAGTCGTCTTTTTGCCATCGGGCGAGGTCGTGGCCCCAACACTGCTCACCTTGTTGGGCGCCAAGAATACTCGAAACGAAATTAAAAAGGTCACGGTTGTCGACCCTGCAACCACCGCTAAACTGCGCCTATACGCCGTTGCCCCAGACGGAGGCAAGACCTTGGAATTCGATGGCGACACACTCCTAGCCTGGCGACGTCTGGACATTATGCAAGACGTCTCGTATCAGATCGAACTCGAAGGGTTTGATCGTGCCCGCGATGCCAATATCATCGCCGCGGCTATTGAATCCCCACAGCGGCTTATGACACTGCGCTTTGACTACTATCCCTATGTCCCGACAACCACCTGAGGCTTAAATACTGCGCATCATTCCTAATACCACTTATATAACGTATTAGATGAGTCGCGATGTGCCTCGCATTCCATTCTGCTACGATTGCCACGTTGGCATCAATACAGGAGGGCTCATGCCGGGCTTGGGAACAATCATCAACGTTGTCCTTTTAGTTGCGGGCGGTCTTTTGGGATTAGCGGGCGGTCGCTTTATCACACCGCGTATCCAAGACACGCTCATGAAAGCGTCGGGGCTGTGCGTCCTGTTTATCGGCCTTGGCGGCACCATGCAAAAGATGCTCCTTATCGATGGGAAGGCGCTGGCGACCACTGGTACCACCATGCTCATTGTCTCGTTCGCCCTCGGCTCGCTCATCGGCGAGGCCGTCAACTTGGAGGCCGCCATTGAGAACCTTGGCGAATGGCTCAAGCGCAAAACCGGCAGCGAGGGCGATAACGAGTTCACCAACGCTTTTGTCTCGACTTCACTCACCGTGTGTATCGGCGCCATGGCCATTGTGGGATCGATCCAGGACGGCCTACTCGGCGACTGGTCAACGCTTGCCCTCAAAGGCGCACTGGACTGCATCATCGTCTGCACCATGACGGCCTCACTTGGCCGCGGCTGCATCTTTTCCGCCCTGCCCGTCGCCGTGTTCCAGGGGACGATCACGCTGTTTGCCGGTGCACTCTCCCCCATCATGACCACGGCAGCCCTCGACAGCCTTTCGCTCGTAGGCTCCATGCTCATCTTCTGCGTCGGCGTCAACCTCATCCGTCCTCAGACCTTCCGCACTGCCAATATGCTTCCCTCCGTCATCATCGCCGTCATCTACGCCCTCCTGTTCTAAATCTATCTACGCAGCGGTATCTCGAACATCTGTTTGATGCTGTGCTATGATATGAGGTCACCGTAGCTGTGTTCGAGAGGAGGAGCGGTGGCCGACCAGGACATCAAGATGCTCATCGAGCGCATTATGGCCGAGGCCCGGACCCATCAGTCCGCCCGCTTCTCAAACGAAATCTACGCAGACGAGCCGATTCTCAAGACCGGCCGACAGATGCAGAACTTCCTCCCCGACCAATACCGCAAGATGCGTGAGATATCGCGTTGGCAAGAAGACCCAAAGGGCGGGGCGGGCCGTTGGCTTTCGGAAGCCGAGCTTTTCTACCGCCAAGGCCTGCTGATGGCCGACTTTGAGGACGACTGTCCCTACAACGGCACCTTTAAGTCGTACTTTCCCACCTACAACGCCATGAGCGACCGGCAGTTGCGCGGCTACTTTACCTGGCGTGCCCAAGTGCGCCGCGGGAATATCGAGGAGACATCGACCTCGTTTGCCTTTCTGTATCTCTATGAGTTGATTTGCGGCATTGGCGTAGATGACCCGCTCGATGGTTTTAACAAGATCAAGGCTTTTTGGGATGTTTATCGCGCCTTCGAGCCCGGCATCGACCGGTTTGCGCGCGTGTGGCTGCAGGACTACGCCGTGTTCCACAGGCTCGACCCCAAGCTGCTTCGTGACTCTAAAACCGTCATGTTCGATAACGCCCTTATCGAGCTGCGGCGCGCGGCACGAGACCTTGTACCAGCACCGGCACCGTCCGGCCAGCCCCCTAAGCGTCGCAAAACCTCCGAGCCCACGCTCCCCCTTCCGCCCGATGAGGTGCGCGAGGAGCGACTCATGGCCGCTATCAATGCCCTCTCCACGTATAACCTAAGTAACTCGCGGCTCGACCGCAGCCACCACCGCGATCTGCGCCACGTGGCGTGCGCCGTGTATGTCCGCATGGCGCGCTACTATGACACGCACCGAAAGACCGGCATCGTGGCGAGTTTATTTGGGGAGGAGACGGCCATGCCCTACACCATGTTTGCCTCGGCCGTATTCTTTGCGCCCGAGCGCCACGAGGACTGCGAATATCGCCTAGATCCTATCCATATCTACCGTTGCCAAAACGGCTTTTGGGAATGCATGCGCATCCACGGTAGTAGGCAAAAGAGCAGCAAGCTCGGTGAAATGATGCGCGCCTGCGACCAACGCCTGCGCCTGGCGCTGGACCCCGCCCATCCCCTTAAGGAAGAAAAGGTCCCCAAATATCTGGCCAAGATTATCGATGACGAGATTGTGGCATGGCTTTCGTGGGACGCCGCACACCAGCCCGTCAAGATCGATATCGATCTGAGTCAGCTGGGGCACATTCGGAGCGCCGCCGCGCAAACGCGCGAGGCGCTTTTGATCGACGAGGAGCGCGAGGACGGAATGATCGCAGAGGTCGATACGGCAGGCTCCGAACGGTCGAAAGCCGAGCCCGTGGCAGACGCGACGGTCGAGGCGGTCGCGGCACCCATTCGGCAGGACGAGGCCGACGAGCCAACCATTTCCACCGAACAGTTTGGTGTTGTGGCGCCGCTTCTTGTGCCGACGCCCGCGTTTACAGCTGCTGCGCCCGTTGACGCCACGAACGAACTCGCGCCTGCTGCAGACGCCTATCTCCGCGCGCTGCTCGAGCACAATGCAGTACAGGCGGAATCGGCGGTAGCGCAATCGGAGCAGAGCGAGGACATGCTCGTCGATACCATCAACGAGGCGCTCTTTGATCTGGTGGGCGACACCGTAATTGAATTTAGCGCGGCAGGACCGCAGATTATTGAGGACTACGAAGCAGACGTGAGAGGATACCTAGACCATGAGTGATACCGCATCCGCAGCACCCCGCGTGCCCAAGCGCGTCGCCGCCGTCATTCTCAACTCGCTCAAGGGCGGCGTGGTCCCGCGCATCGGCCTTCCCTACATCACCGTAGGACGCGAGGTCGAGATCCGCGCCCTGCTCACCGATCTGAGCCTCATCGCCGACGGTGGCGCGAGCTTCCGCTTTCTGGTCGGTCGCTACGGCGCCGGCAAGAGCTTTTTACTCCAAACCATCCGCACGCACGCCATGGGCGAGGGGTTCGTCGTCGCCGATGCCGATCTATCCCCTGAGCGCCGTCTCCAGGGCGGTCAGGGACAGGGCCTTGCCACCTACCGCGAGCTCATCCGCAATATATCGACTAAAACGCGCCCCGAGGGCGGTGCGCTCAACCTTATCCTGGATCGTTGGGTCGCCTCGTGTGCCGACGTCGACGAGTCGGTCGTCAATGCCCAACTAGCCCCGCTCGAGGAGATGGTCCACGGCTTCGACTTCACCCGCATGCTTCGCCGCTATCGCGCGGCCGTATCCGAGGGCGACGAAGAGGCCATGAGCCGCGTGACCAAATGGATCCGCGGCGAATACCGCACCAAGAGCGAGGCTCGCGCCGAGCTGGGCTCCTCAACCATCATCAGCGATGACGACTGGTACGACTACGTCAAACTCATCGCGCGTTTTTTGGTTTGCAGCGGCTACAAAGGCATGCTGGTGCTCATTGACGAGCTCGTGAATCTGTATAAGATTCCCAACGCCATCACGCGCCAGTACAACTACGAGAAAATCCTGACCATGTACAACGACACACTTCAGGGCAAGGCGCAGTACCTGGGCATGATCATGGGTGGCACGCCGACCTCCATCGAGGACCGCCGCCGCGGTGTGTTTTCCTACGAGGCCCTACGCAGCCGACTCGCCCAGGGCCGCTTTGCACGCGAGGACCTTAAGGACATGCTCGCGCCCATCATCCGCCTGCAGCCACTCACCTATGAGGAGCTGCTGGTGCTCATCGAAAAACTCATGCAGATCCATGCCGGCTACTTTGGCTGGACGCCCACGCTTACCGAGAACGACCTGGTGGACTTCCTCAAGATTGAGTTCGGTCGCGTGGGAGCCGATACGCACCTGACGCCGCGTGAAGTCATTCGTGACTTTATCGAGTTGCTCGATATCCTGTGTCAGAACCCCTATGCTAGCGTAGCCGAGTTGCTGCAAAGCGTCGGTGGCGACGCGCTGGCGCCGACAGCCGCAACAGACAACACCGGCACCGCAGGCGGCGACCGCAATTTCGCCGAATTCACCATCTAACCTGCCAAAAAGGGACAGGTTTATTTTGGCAGGCTTTATCTGGGCAAATGCCGATATTGCAATTCGACGACCCATTGCCCGTTGCGTTTGATAACCCGTTGTTGAAAGGAGGCCCCGTGAACGCCTTTGACCGCTACGCCCCGTTTATCCAGGACTTCATCTACTCCCACGATTGGGAGAGCCTGCGCTCTATCCAGGTTGCGGCGGCAGACGCCATCTTTAACACGCAAGACAATGTCCTCCTAACGGCATCCACCGCTTCTGGCAAAACCGAAGCAGCCTTCTTTCCCATCCTGACCGAGTTTTGGAAAAACCCGCCCACAAGCATAGGCGCCCTCTACATTGGTCCCCTCAAAGCACTCATCAATGATCAGTTCGTCCGCCTCAACGACCTCTGCGAAGAGGCCGATATCCCCGTCTGGCACTGGCATGGCGACGTCTCGCAGTCGCACAAGGCAAAGCTCATTAAAAAGCCGAGCGGCATCTTGCAGATTACGCCCGAATCGCTCGAGGCGCTCCTGATCCATAAGCACATGGCGATCCCGCGCATGTTTTGCGACCTGCGCTATGTGGTCATCGACGAGGTTCACTCGCTTATGCGTGGCGACCGCGGCGGGCAGACGCTCTGCCTTATCGAGCGCCTCTCGCGCATGGCAGGTGTGCAGCCCCGACGCATTGGCCTTTCGGCTACCATCGGCGACCCCGAGCGCACGGGCGCCTTTCTCTCGCAGGGAACGGGACGCAGCTGCGTTATCCCCCGTTTTGAGGAACCGCGTCGCGTGTGGCGCATCTCCATGGAGCACTTCTACAACTCGGGCCCCCAGGCGCAGCAGCGAGGATTCGAGAGTGCTGGTCCCCAAGAGGCCGAGGTGCTTGCGTGCGAGCGCATCGAGGCGGCAGCGTCCACGGCACTGCCCGCCGGCACCCAAGACAGACGTCACAGCGGACAGCTCACGCAGGAGGAGCGCCGTCAGCGTCGCGAACAGGCACGGGGCAAGGTTACCTCTAGGGATCGTCGCACTTCCTCGGCCCCCGAGGGCGAAGTCGATATCCCGCGGGCGACCGAGCAGGCGCTTCTCAACCCCACCGACACCGCGCCCGAAAACGCCGACCCCGGCATGGGCTACATCTTTGAACATACGCGCGGCCGCAAGTGCCTGGTCTTTGCCAACTCGCGCGAGGAGGCAGAGGCCGTATGCTCCATGCTGCGCAGCTACTGCGAGAGCCGACACGAGCCCGACCGCTTTCTCATCCACCACGGCAATCTTTCGGCATCGCTGCGCGAGACCGCCGAGGAGCTGATGCGTGACGAGGAGCAGGCACAGACAACCGTCACCACTTCCACACTGGAGCTCGGCATCGATATCGGTCGTCTGGAGCGCGCGTTCCAGATCGATGCACCGTTTACCGTCAGCTCCTTTTTGCAGCGCATGGGCCGCACAGGACGCCGCGATCTTCCACCCGAGATGTGGTTTGTCATGCGCGAGGAAGAGCCCGAGCCGCGCACGATGATGCCCGAGACCATTCCGTGGAAGCTCCTGCAGGGCATCGCGCTCGTACAACTCTATCGTGAGGAAAAGTGGGTCGAGCCACCCGAGCTCGATCGACTCCCCTATAGTCTGCTCTATCACCAGACCATGTCGACACTTGCCAGCACCGGTGAGCTCACGCCGGCAGAACTTGCCCAGCGTGTGCTCACGCTCAGCTATTTTCACCGCATCTCGGCCGATGACTATCGCGTCTTGCTCCGTCACCTCATTACCATCGACCATATTCAGATCACCGAGAGCGGCGGGCTCATCGTGGGTCTCGCAGGCGAGCGCATCATTAACAACTTTAAGTTCTACGCCGTGTTTCAGGAAAACGAGGAGTTCACCGTTCGCAGCGAATCGGCCGAGCTGGGCACGATTGTCAACCCGCCCCCGCCCGGTGAGCGCATTGCCATCGCCGGCCATTGCTGGATTGTCGAGGAAGTGGACTGGAAGCGTCACACCGTCTTTGCCACGCAGGTCAAGGGCCGGGTGCCGGCCTACTTTGGCGACTGCCCCGGCGACATCAATACACACGTACTCGAGCGTATGCGCAAGGCGCTCAACGAGCACGCGGCGTATCCGTACCTGATGGGTAACGCGCGGGCCCGTCTGGCGCAGGCTCGCCATACGGCCGAGATTTCGGGCGCGGGAACTAAGCCGCTCATCAACCTGGGTGGCGACACCTGGGTGCTCTTCCCCTGGTTGGGCAGCTACGCCTTTTTGGCGCTCGAGCGCATGCTCAAGATTAAATGCGCCGCTGAGTTGGGCCTTCGCGGACTCGACCCGTCACGCCCGTACTTTATGCAGTTTAAGATGAAGGCCGACGAGGAGACGTTCTTTGAAGTGCTCGCCGCCGAAGCCGAGAAAGACTTCGACCCCATCGACCTCGTCTATCCCGGCGAGGTGCCTTACTTTGATCGGTACGACGAATTCGTTCCAGAAGAGCTCGTGCGCAAAGGCTTTGCCGAAGGCGTGCTCGACATCGAAGACATGAAGCAGCGCGTTCTCGGCTGGCGCGACCACGCCTAAGACCAGTCTTTTTGGGACGGGGAGACCTATTTGTCGTGAAGAACGGTGCCGAGGAAGTCGGTGTCGAAGGGCACGGCTTCGGCAAAGGCGTAGTTGCCGTCGCTGGCGATGAGCAGGTAGTTCTCCTCGCCGCCGAACTCTGCATCGCCACATGGGACCACCCAAGCATGGTCGAACACCTCAAGCGCCGTGGCGGCACAGTCGCGCAGGAACGTCACATCGCTCCCCTCGTTTGCACTCACGATATTGGCAACGTAGACGCCACCGACATTTAGGCTGCCCCGCACCAAACGCAATGCCTCAACCGTCGCCAGCTCGCGTACGGGCTCGGCACCGCCAAAGCAATCGCTCACGACCACGTCGTAGCGACGATGGCCCACGCTCGTCACACCCAAATACGAGCGAGCCTCAGCGGTTATCACCCGCAGGCGATCGCCCGCCGCACGCTCCAGCTCGTCCAGGTAGAACCAGCGGCGCGCCAGGCGCGTAATCTCTCCGTCATACTCGATGACGTCCATGCGCAAGCCCTCGTGCGACATCAGCGCGAACTTAGGATAGGCAAACCCGCCGCCACCCAGCACAAGCATGCGGTTGATGCCGTGACCATAAGCATCGTGCATCGCATCCTCGGACTCAAACACGTCGTCAAACGCACGATAGTACGCAAAGACGGGCTCCGCCCAACGCTCACCAACGTAGCTTGCGCTTTGGTAGACGCCGCCTTGCACCAACACGCGAATCTCATCGCCGTCCCCATCGTGCACGCGTTTCACACGCGCCAACCCATTGCGGGTTCGCGCAACCTGCAGACAGGCAGCACGAACAGCGACGGCGGCCGCACCAAGCGCCGCGGCTCCCAGGGCAACGCCGGCAACGACGCCAGCAGAAACACTCGGCTTGTTCATCTAGAGCTCCTTTTGCAGATAGAGTCCATGATCGTAAAAACCCAAATGGCGATAGTACTCGCGCGTACCAATCGCGCTGATCACGTTGATGCGCGTATAACCCGCATCCCGGGCAATCTCGCACGCACGCTCTACGAGCAGACGCCCCAACCCATGGTGCTGGGCCGCCTGGCCTTGATACCCCACGCGCGCCGCCATGCCATACACGTGTACCTCGCGAATCATCGCCTCGTCCGGCATCGTCAGCAACTCGTCCGCATGCGCGGCAACAAACGAATGGTCGGGCAGCGACAACCGCAAAAAGCCCGCGATCTTGCCCTGCGGCGTCACCCACTGCAAAAAGCACTCGTGCGTCACCGGCGTCTCGTACGCCACCTCCTCATCAAGAGATAGCTCATCCAAGTCGGCACCCGCCGTGCTGATCTCGCGATAGCGAATCTCGCGCACCGTCGCACCGTCACCCCGAGCGGCCAAGCGGTTTTCGACGAGCTGACGCAGGTTGGGTTTCTTGTTGCCCACCATGATGTCGTCGGAACTAAAGTCGCGGATCATGCGACTGATGCGGCAGAACGCCGGCGTCACCATGATGTCGTCGGCCAGCACACCGAGCAGCTCTTCCTCGGTATAGGGACGCCACTCGCCGCGCTCGTAGCAGCCCACCAGACGCGAGCCCTCGATGAGCGCACACGGGTAAACCTTGACCTCGTCGGGCATAAAGGCCCCTTCGGTCATAAAGCGTTCGTAGTCGCGCTTGTCCCCCTCGGGCGTGGCGCCCAGCAAGTTAAGCATAAAATGCGCGTGGATCTTAAAGCCAAACAGGCGCGCAAGCGAAAACGCCCGCTCGATCTGCGCCACCGAAATACGACGCTCGTTGATATCGAGCAAATGTTGGTCGAGACTCTGAATACCCATCTGGATCTTGGTGCAGCCCAGGCGGCGGATGAGCGTAAGCGCCTGCGGCGTTACGGCATCGGGGCGCGTCTCGATAACGAGCCCCACCACGCGATGCTTCGCCGTCTCGTTGATGCGCTGCTGACGCTCAAGTTCCTCCATCGTTGCCGTCTGCCACTTGGCAACCTCGCCCCACGGCGTACCAGGGCCGTACAGACGACGCACCGCGCGGTTGTAGCCGCCCACGGCAGCATCCACACGCTCCTGCTCGTCGGCAACGCCAGCAGCAAGCTCAGCCTCGTCTGTCGCAATGCCGGCAACCCGATAGCGCTCGCGGCGCTCTGTTACCACCGGCGGCAGCGCATCGGCGGGAGCGTCATCGAGC
>NZ_QSTQ01000011.1:275-23005 GCF_003438275.1 Collinsella sp. OM07-12 | reverse complement strand
GGGCCGCCCCCCCGCCTCGGCACGGCTGATGCCCGGACGCGCCAGCATGGGGTTGGCCGCCACGCCGGCGACGGCATCGTCATTGAGCGCACGGAAAAGCTCCGACATAAACCACGTCTGATACCCTTGCGGATAGTCGCTCCAGGTGCCACCGAGCACGATGAGCTCAATCTTATCGGTTGCGTGCCCCATCTGCGAAAGCGCGGTCAGACGAGCGCTCACCTGCAGATACGGGTCAAAGCAATTTTGCTCCGCACGGGCGCACGCCGGCTCGGCGTGCAGGTAGCTTTTGGGCATGCGCAGATCGTTGGGACAAAACAGGCAATCGCCCGAGCATGGCCAGGGCTTGGTGATAACGGTAATGGTCGCCACGCCCGAAGCCGTGCGACGAGGCTTCATACGCAGCACCTGCAGCAGTTGACGCTCAAGCCTGGCGTCGATGTTCCACCCAGCCCAACGAGCCGGCTCTTCACGTTTTACCCGCTGGTAAAACGGCAGCAGACGGCGCTTGGCCAAATCGCGTTTGTCGGCACCCTCACAACGCGCCTCGGCATGTATCAGTTTGACGAGCGCTTTGTCGTCCACGGTCTCGCCGCGACGCAGAGCCTCGAGTATGTTCAAGATAATCTGTTCCATGCCCCCATTGTAAAGGCAAAGGCGCCGGAGCCGATCTCGGCTTCGGCGCCTTCATCAAACAGCGCGTCTATGTCTTCGCCTAGGCTTTCGTCTGCCTCACTACTCCGAATCAAACGACATGTCGCCCGAATCGACTTCAAAACGATACGTGGCAGACTTATCGCCGTTATCGAATTCAAGATTCAAAATGGTCTCGCCGTCGTAGCCAAGCGGAAGGAAATCGCTCTCGAAGTCGCCACTGCCCAAGGTGAGGCTCGCCTTAAAGCCCGTAGAGCTCGGAACCGTCATCTCCACATCGCCCGAGCCCACGCTCACGTCCATCGACTTCGCGGGGGCCTGGTAGAGCTCGAATGTCACATCGCCCGAACCGACCTCAGCGCTGAGCGCATCAGTCACGCTGCCCGTAAACTCTACATCTCCCGCACCCAGGAAAAGGTCGAAACCATCACAGGTGACACCGGCAATCTGCAGATCGCCCGAGCCCACGTGCGCGTTGACTCCCTTCAGATGTTCGGCAACACGGCGCGGCAGCTCGACCGTAACCGAGCGATCGATTGCCTTACCGTCATCACTTCCAAACTGGGAAACCTTGAGCGTCGAGTCCTCGACGGATGCGATGTTTTGCGTCGCGGCCTTGGAGGCATCCATACCATTGGCAACGCGTCCCCGCTCGATAACGCGAGCCTTGTTGCCATCAACAACCTTGACGTCCACCGTAGCCGCAGCGATATCGAAATCGAGGTAGCGGAACTCATCGGCATCAAAAGTCGTGCTCGAAAGCTGCTGAGGCCGAGCAGAATAGTTACCGCTATTCAAGGAATCGTCCTCGTCAAACATATCGTCAAAATCAGACAAATGGCCAGATAGAATACCGGTCGTACGCACCATATCGGAATGAGCCAATAGCCGCGAAGTGCCAAAGACAAGCCCGATGATGAGCACAAACGCTCCGATGCCAACGCCCAAGCGTACCTTGGATTCATGCGAAAGCTTCATCATTCATCACCCTCTTTGGCAATCGGCTCAGCGGTGGCCGCGGTAGTCACGTCAGCATCAACCGAAGCGGAAACATTCTGAGCCCTAGCTGTCACCGGTGCCGGGCCGACCTGGATATCCCCACGCGCCCAATCGCCATCGAGCGCACGTGCCACCCAGTGATAGATGGGAATCGTAAAGAAGATCAGTGCGGCAAAGGGGCCGGCACCAAACAGGAACATCAACAAAAAGAACAGCAGCCAGCACACGGCCCAATACGGGAACGACTGGAACGGGCCCTTCACCGGAGTCGAGCCAACCGCGGTGCCACTCGTCGCCTGCGCCGTAGCGGCATTGGCGGCCTGTGCACTCCAGCTTGCCGCTTGCGCCGCCTTGGCCGCAGCATCACTCGCCTGTGTTGCCGCCTCGGTAGCGCGCGCCGCCGCCTCATGGGTGCGAGCACGCTCCGCCGCCTCGGCCTCGCGCTGACGGGCGCGGTCCTCGTTCTCAAACTCGATATCGTCCTCAATCTCGTCGCTCGGATTGAGCAACTCGTCCAAGCTCACACCATAGAGCTTGGCGAGCGAGATCAGGTTCTCGGTATCGGGCGAGCTCTCCGCGCGCTCCCATTTACTGACCGCCTGGCGCGACAGTCCCAGCTTTCGCGCCAATCCCTCTTGGCTAAAGCCCTTGCTGCGGCGAAGGTCGGCAAGCCGCTGCGCAGTTTCTACATTCATGGTTCCTCCTATGCGATGCCAGCCGTGCCGCCGGACCGTTTTTTCTTAAGGCGCCTTGCACAGTTAAAAATCTATCCGCCACCGCCAAAAGCATGCCACCTATTCTAGTGAGATTTTTGACAACCGACGGTTGCGGGCACATATGAGCTGCGAAAATGCGTCCAAACAAAGCAATGGCCCGCAGCTCGGTTGTCCCCGTTGCGGCGTTAACGGTAGTATGGTCGTACTGTTTATTCCGCACCGCCAACGGAGGGAGTTCCGCGCCGTGAACCGCGATTTCGCCTCATCGCTCATCAAGCTCAACAATACGTTCTATCGCGAGCACTCCGCCTCTTTTTCCGATACGCGCCAGGCCCCGTGGCCCGGCTGGGTGCGCACCATGGACATCGCGCTCGGGCAGCTCGACGTCGCCACGATCGAGCATCCCGTCCGCGTCTTCGATCTCGCCTGCGGCAATATGCGATTCGAGAACTTTGCCGCCGGCGGCACACTTGCCGCCAAAGGCGTCGACGGCACGAGTCCCTCGGCAGACGCCAGCTGCCCGCTTGAATTCTATGGCGTCGACTCGTGCCGAGACCTGGCCATCGATGCTCATGGCCACGCCCTGCGCATCCCCAACCTGCACTTCCAGGAACTCGACGTGCTCGATGCCCTCATGAAGCTCAACCCCGCCGAGACACCCGACGCGCTTTTCGACGCCCCGCTCGCCGACATCTCGGTCTGCTTTGGCTTTATGCACCACGTGCCGTCGTGCGAGTATCGCGTGCGCGTGCTCGACGCCCTGGTGCGCCAGACGCGCCCGGGCGGTATCATCGCCATCAGCTTTTGGGAGTTTATGAACGACGAGCGTATGGCACGCAAAGCCGTTCGCGCCGAGGCCCGCGCTGAGCTCACCCCGCCGTTTGAGGACTACGATTCCGCGCAGTTCGAAGCCGGCGACCACCTCATTGGATGGCAAAACGACCGCCATGCCTACCGCTATTGCCATCACTTTGACGATCAGCAGATCACCGACCTGGTGCGCGGCGTTCGTACGTTCTACAAGAGTGGCGAGGTTCCCGTACGCGAGCTCGAGCGTTTCCACGCCGACGGTCGCAGCGGCGAGCTCAACCGCTATGTGATCCTCAAGCGCCTGTAGGCATCGGCGACCCGCCGCCGAGTCGCGCCGCAACTTCCGGGCAAACCATGCCCACCTTTTCCAGCCCGTTGACCGAACGCGCAGTCATGCGTTCCATGCGTATAACCAAGGAGCCTCATGGGAGCCGTCCACGTTCGCACGCCTAAGAACTTTGTGCTCGAAGAGCGCCTGGAGCGCTACGCCGATGCGATTGAGACGAACCCCGAGGCCTATGCCGGGAATTGGCGCGAAGCCTGCGCGCCAGCCGGCGGCCTGTCCTTTACCCGCCTTCATCTGGATCTAGGCTGCGGCAAAGGCACCTATCTGGTTGAGCGAGCTCGCCGTGAACCCGACACGCTCTTTGTCGGTATGGACCAGGAGCCCATCTGCATCGCCTATGCCGCACAGAAAATCTGCGAGCAGGAGCTGTCCAACGCACTCGTCCTGCCCCGAGGCGCTGCATCGCTGCCGCAACTGTTTGCCGCAGGCGAGCTCGATGCTATCACCATCAACTTTCCCACGCCGCAGCCCAAGGCCAAGTACGCCAAAAAACGACTCGTGCATGTTGACCATCTGATGCTCTACCGCCCGCTCTTTGCGGCTGGCGCGACCGTCACACTGCGCACCGACAGCAAACCGCTGCGCGACTATGCCCTGGGGCAGATTGCCGCGGCCGGTTACGACACGCTTTGGGTAAGTGACGACGTCCGCCGCGACCATCCCGAACATCCCGAGACCGAATATGAGTGCCGCACGCGCGAGATGGGTGCCGTTGTCTACGGCATTTGCGCCACACCCGGCGCACAGCCCAGTGACGATGAGCTCACGGCGGGGCGCATGCAGGAGCAAAGTCTTGCCTGCTACCTGCCCGACGACCTTAATGAGCTCACGTACGTGCCCCTGGGCATGGAAGAGGCCGTCGAGAATTTTAAAAACCGCGCCCGCAAGGGCAAGAAGCGCCTGCCGCAAGAGTCCTAGGGGCTTTTGGCAGTCGCGGCGCCGGTAGCCAAACGCAAATAGGCGCCGACGAACGACCCTCAAACCTAAGTGAGTAGACTTTTTGGCAATAGCCAAGCACGACCCGTATGGCGAAAACTAAAATCGCAGGTAGAGCCCTTGCGTAAAATTCGCGTGCTCGCGATATCGCAAAAAGTCTACTCACTTAGTTAGCGGCCGCCCCAAACAGCTGGGCAGAACGCCCATTTCCTGCATTTTCTTGCCTGCGAACGCATCGATGCGACGCTACGCCATAATAGTTGGCGGACAAACGCGAGAGAAAGCAACCACATGGCACAGACCACGACAGATACTTCCGCCAGCACCGTTTCCGGCGCCGGCGCCGCCAGCTCGTTCTCGGGCGGCACGGGAACCGAAGCCGAGTTTGGCTCGCTCGGCGCGCTCTCCCCCGCCTGGTGGGAGCCCGAGGATGGTAGCGAGCCCGAGCCATGGCTCACGCCCGATCAGGCCTTCGAACGCTTCTTTGAATGGACAAGCGACCGCGGCATTGAGCTGTGGGATCACCAAGAAGAGGCCCTCATGGATCTAGCCGCCGGTGACCATGTCATTTTGGGAACACCGACCGGATCGGGCAAGTCGCTTGTCGCGCTGGGCATGCTTTTTATGGGCATGGCGCAGGGCAAACGCTGTTATTACACGGCCCCTATCAAGGCCTTGGTCAGCGAAAAGTTCTTCGACCTGGTACAGGTGCTCGGCCGCGATAACGTCGGTATGATCACCGGCGACACGCACATCAACACCAAGGCGCCCGTCATCTGCTGCACGGCAGAGATCCTTGCTAACGACGCACTGCGCGAGGGCGAAGATGCCGACGTGGGCTGCGTCGCCATGGACGAGTTCCACTACTTTGCCGACCCCGATCGCGGTTGGGCCTGGCAGGTACCGCTGCTCACCCTGCCTCACACACAATTCATGCTCATGAGCGCCACGCTCGGCGATGTCACCGCGATCGCCGCCTCACTCGAGGAGCACACCGGCGCTGCCTGTGACTTGGTCGTCGATGCCCCACGCCCCGTACCGCTGAGCTACGACTATGTGACGACCTCCCTCGAGGGTACGGTCGAGCTCGCCATGCGCCGTGGCGAAGCCCCACTCTATATCGTGCACTTTAGCCAGGATGCCGCACTTGCAACGGCGCAGTCACTCGCTAATTTTGGCATCGCCAGCAAGGAGCAGCGCGAGGCCATCAAGGAGGCGGCCAAGGGCACGAGCTTCTCGACGGCCTTTGGCAAGATTCTTAAGCGCTTGCTCGGATGCGGCGTCGGCGTGCACCATGCCGGCATGCTGCCGCGCTATCGTCTGCTAGTCGAGCGCTTGGCACAACAGGGCCTGTTGCCCGTCATCTGCGGCACCGATACGCTCGGCGTCGGCATCAACGTGCCCATCCATACCGTGGTGCTCACCGCGCTCACCAAGTTCGACGGCTACAAGATGCGTCGTCTGCGCGCCCGCGAGTTTCATCAGATTGCCGGTCGCGCCGGCCGCTCGGGCTTCGATACCGAGGGCATGGTGATTGCCGAGGCACCTGAGCACGAGATTGAAAACGCCAAGCTCATGGCAAAGGCGGGCGACGATCCCAAGAAGCTTCGCAAGATTAAAAAGAAGAAGGCGCCCGAGGGCTTTGTCACCTGGAACAAGCAGACCTTTGAGCGCTTGATCGAGACGCAGCCCGAGACACTCAAGCCGCGCCTGCGCATCACTCACTCCATGGTGATTAGCGTGGTCGAGCAGGGCGGCGATGCCCGCGCCCGCGTGCACGACCTTATCGAGACGAGCCTGCAGACTCCCGAGGAAAAGGCTAAGCTCGAGGTTCGCGCCGACGAAATCTTCGCCACGCTCATCGATTCCGGCGTCGTCGTGCGTACCGAGGTGCCGCCCGCACCCAACGCCCCGGCCGACGCCACGCCAGACATCGACTATGCGCTGACGGTCGATCTGCCCGAGGACTTCGCGCTCGATCAACCGCTCTCGCCATTTTTGCTTGCCGCGCTGGAGTTGCTCGACCCCGAGAGCGAGACCTATACCATGGATCTCATCAGCATGGTCGAGGCCACACTCGAAGACCCTAAGCAGGTGCTCCGCGCCCAGGAGCGTGCCGCGCGCGACCGCGCTATGGCCGAGATGAAGGCCGACGGCGTCGAATATGAGGAACGCCTAGAGCGCATTCAGGACGTCACGTACGAAAAGCCGCTCGAGGAGCTGCTCGATGCCGCCTTTGACAAGTACTGCCAGGAAGTGCCCTGGGCAAACGACTACCAGCTCTCGCCCAAGAGCGTCCTGCGCGACATGTTGGAGAGCGCGAGCGACTTTAAGGGCTATATCCAAAAGCTCGGAATCGCCCGCTCCGAGGGCATTTTGCTGCGCTACCTGGCAGAGGCCTACCGCTCGCTCGACCGCACCGTACCCATCGAGAAGCGCGACGAGCGCCTGCGCGACATTATCTCGTGGCTGGGCTTTGTGGTGCGCTCGGTGGACTCGAGCCTGGTGGACGAGTGGGAAAACGCCGGCAACCCGGCGGCACTCGACGCTGCGCCGCCGCAAGGCATCGACGAGGTCGTGGCGGACCGCCGCGGCTGCACGCTACTGGTGCGCAACGCCCTCTTCCGCCGCGTGACCCTTGCCGCCCGCGGGCACGTGCGCGACCTGGGTGAGCTCGACGACGACTGGGGCATGAGCGAAATCCGTTGGCAAAAAGCGCTCGATGCCTACCATGAGCAGCACGAGGAGATTCTCACCAACGGCGACGCGCGCAGCGCCGCAATGTTTTCCATCGATGAATCCGACGAGAAGACCGCGCACGTGTGGCACGTGCACCAGATCTTTGCCGACGAGGACGGCGACCACGACTTTGGCATCATGGGCGATGTCGACCTGGATGCCACGCAAGACGGCGGCGAGGTCATCTTCAAAAACTACCGCGTCGGCTTTATCGAGGACTTGCTCGAAGAGTAGCCGTACATACTGGAACGAAATGAAGCGGGGCCGCTGGCAACATCGCCAGCGGCCCCGCTTTTGCGCTATCGACTATGCCCTACTCGGCATCCTCAACCTCATACGAATCCGCCTCGGCCGGCTCATTGCTTGACTCTGGCGCAGCCTCGCGCGCCTCGTCAAACGCTGTCTTCATGGTCTTGTTGCCCCATGTGAGCTTGCGAATGGTAAGCTCATCGGCCTTGTTGTGGGCCAAGCGTAGGTTCTCGGTGCTGCGGCGCAAGTCGTCCTTGGTCTTCTCGAGCTGCTTAATGGCGGCATCGATCTCCTTGATTGCCGACTCGAATTGCTTGCTCGCCAGGTTGTAGTTGCGCGAGAAGCCATCCTTGAACTTCTCCATCTTGGCTTCGAAGTTCGTGACATCGATATTCTGCTGTTTGTACTCCGCCAGTTCCTGCTTATAGCGAAGCGAACCCATAGCGGCGTTGCGCAGCAGCGTAATCATGGGAATGAAAAACTGTGGGCGGATCACGTACATCTTCTCGTAGCGATAGCTCACGTCCACGATTCCTGCGTTATAAAGCTCGCTCTCGGGCTCGAGCAACGTGCAGAGCACCGCGTACTCACAGCCTTTCTGGCGACGATCGTGGTCGAGCTTCTTAAAGAAGTCCTCGTTCTTATGCTTGGTCGCGGTCTCGTCGTTCTCGTTTTTCATCTCGAACATAATCGAAATGATCTCGTTGCCGCTCGCGTCACACTCACGGAAGATAAAGTCGCCCTTGGTGCCCTCGGACGCATCGTTGTCTTTCTCGAAGTACGCGTTGGGAAACGCCGTCATGCGTAGGCGGTTAAACTCGGTCTCGCAGTGCTGCTCGAGCGACTCGCCCACCATCTTGGTGGACAGGCGGACCTTCATGTCCTTAAGGCGCTCAATCTCTTCATCCTTATAGCGAATCAGTTCCTCGTTCGCGCGCTTGGTCTGCGCAAGTTCGAGCTCGTGTGCCGCCTTGGCCTGCTCCTCGCGCGAATCGCGCACCGCCAGCTCGCTCGTCAGCTTGGCACGCGCCTCGTCGCGCTCTCGCTCCGCCGCGGCAACCGCCTCCGACAGGTTCATTTTTGCTGTCAGCTCCTGCTCGCGCAGCTGGGCGCGCAGGCCCTCAGCCTCCTGCTCAGACTGAGCCTTTGCGGCGGAAAACTTCTCCTGCACCTTCGCCTGATAGTCAGCAAATGTGCGTTCAGCCTCGCTGCGAGCAGCATCAAGCGCGCGCTGCGACTCGGCCGCGGCCGCGGCAAGCGCCATCTCCTGGGCCTTGTCCGCCGCGGCAAGCTTGGCCTGCAGCTCGGCAATCTGCGCATCGCGTGCGGCCAGATCGCTTTGAGCAGCGTTACGCACCGCCGACTCGGCAAGCTTGGCTTCGTCATCCTTACGTCCCAGCTGTGCGCGCAAGCTGTCGATTTCGCGCTGGAGCTCGGCGTTCTCCTTTTGAGCATCGGCGCGGGCCTCTACCGCCGCGCGCTGGCTTGCGCTCTCGCGCTCTGCAGCAGCGCCCTCGAGCTTGGCGCGCAGCTCGGCAAGTTCGGCATCGCGCTTGGCGACCTCTTGCGCCAGCTGTTGAGCTGCGGCATTCTTCTGCTCGACAAGCTGGGCGTTACGTTGGGACTCCGCCTTTTGCAAAGCGGCCGCCGAACGCGAGCGCTCAAGCTCCAGCGCCCGCTCGCCCTCGCGCTGGACCGCCTTCACACGCTCATCCAGGTCGTGCGAGAACTCGGTATCGCGCACCTGCTTGACGATATCCGCATAGCCGGACGCATCGACCTTAAAAACTTCGCCGCAATGCGGGCACTTAATCTCGTTCATGGCAGCTCCTCGATGGACGCAAATTTCAACCGCTTACACTCTACCGCGCTGCACGGACAAAAAAGACGCCGCCGCCATAATGGCAACAGCGCCAGAACCACCACAAAGGTGCCTGTCCCCTTTGTGGTGGCATGGGTCACTACAGGTCGCGATAGTCGACCAGGCGAAGATCAGGTTGAGACCCGAGCCAAGCGCGCAGCTCAGGGTCGATCAGCGCGTCGACTTCCTTGGTACGATCGGTCGTAAGCGAGCTGTTCTCGAGGATAAACCGATCGAGATAGCCCGGGTGGCACACAAAGACGACCGTCTCGCCGTCGGATATCTCGCGAACCGTCTGCATAATCGAGTCCTTGGGTTCGTAGCCCGGCTCCATCGAATGCATCACCATGCGCAGGTCGGTATCTCCGCAATGCACCACCGCCGTGGGGTCGAAGCTTGCCTTTTGCTCCTTAAGGCCCAGCTCCTGGGCAACCGCCGAGATCGCTCGGTTAAGGTTTTCGCTCATGACGGCATGGGCCTCAAAGTAATCGGGCTCGCGGCCCACAATCTCGACAAAACGGTCGTGCTGTGCGCGGATCTCGATGCAGGCCTCGTCGAAGTCTATCAGCTCCTCACCGCGCTTAAAATGCTCACGGAAGGTACGGCTGCTATGGAACTCGCCGCTCTCGTTGAGCATGCTCGGGATGAGCGCCGGATCGGCGCACGGCTTGCCCAGGCACACGTTGGTATGCTGGCCCACTGCAATATCGGCATCCGCCACGAGCGACCACCCACGCTCGGCCTCGGGCATATTTGGCATAAGGCCCGCCGAGCGCACCAGGCCCTCGTTGACGCTTCGGGCAATCCCCAGGTCAACAGCATACGAATAACCGATATCATCGGCACGAATAAGCAATTGCTTCATAACGACTCCAATCTATGGAAAGGGGCACTTGGAGTGTAGCCAAGTGCCCCAGGTAATTATCCTACCTAAACAGATGTCTTAAGCCTTAGCGGCAGCAACATCTTCCTCGAGCTGATCCTTGCTAAAGCCAAAGAGGTAGGCGATGGCAGCGGCGGCAACAAATGCAGCGCCCGATGCAACGCAACCCCAGACGAGATTAGCCGTTCCGCCGGCAACAAAGCCGGTGACGCCCAGAATATTGGTCGCGCCCAGAACATACGTTGTCACATTGGTGAGGGCTGCGATCAAACCGCCGATAGCACCGCCGGCAACCATGGCGCCCAGGCAGCGAGTGTACTTAAAGCCACAGCCATACAGTGCGGGCTCCGTCACGCCGCCCACGATACCGGAGAGCGAGAAGCCGAGCATGGCGCCCTTCTCGTCGGTCTCCTTAAGGCGCAGGAAGGCACCGAAGGCCATGCCCCACGTAGCGAACTGAGCGATACCGGCCGCGACCATAACGCAAGAGTCGGAGCCCAGGGTGAGCAGCTGCACAATACCAAGGGCAAGCAGGACCTGGTGCATACCGGTCATAACCAGGAACTCCCAAAGTGCGGCAATGACGACGAGGGAGAGGATGGTGACGATGCCGCCGGCGTTACCGAGACCGAACATAAAGTTGCCGACCATGCTGCCCAGGATGGAGCCAATCGGAGCCAAAGCGCACAGCGAAACGGGAATCATGACGGCCATGGTGCCCACGGGTACAAACACCGTAGAGAGCATGTCGGGAACGACCTTCTTCATGAACTTCTCGACGACCATGAGTACCGGCATGGACAGAACCATGGGGAGCACCGTGGAGGAATAGTTGTTCAGCTGGGCCGGCAGCACGCCGTAGACCATGGTGGTCGTTACGCCCGAATCCGCTGCAGCGTTGACCATCGTCATGAACTCAGGAGCAATGAGCACACCGCCGAGCATCATGCCGAGCGGCTGGCTGCAGCCAAGCTGCTTCGCAGCAGCCCAACCCAAATAAACGGGAAGGAAGTAATAACCGGCGTTGTAAATCCAGTTGTAGAAGAAGTTGTAGATGTCGGAATCGGCAGACCAAATGCCGAGCATGCCGTCACCGCAAACCACGGCGATAGTACGGAACATGGCAGCACCCATGATAATGGGGATCGTCATGACCATGGTTTTGGACAGGTAGTTGAGGGTCTTACTGCCCGCAGTCTTGAGCGTCAGCGGCTCCTTGGCGCCGCCATCGAGGTTCTCGTCAATGGAGCCTTCGCCCTTAACTCCCAGCGCAATGGCGGCGTCGTAGACCTTCGGTACGTTCTGACCGATGATGACCTGATATTGGCCGCCAGACCACTGGGCACCCAGTACGCCCTTGATCTTCTTAACTTCATCGTCATTGGGGATGGACTGATCCTTAAGGTTCAGACGCAGACGGGTCATGCAGTGCGTCGCGTTCGTTACATTGGAGGCGCCGCCGATGGCAGCAAGCACGTCCTCGGCAATCTTCTTGTTATCGACAGCCATGTCGAATCCCTTCTCTTCCAACTAAAAGCCCGTGGGGTTTCACAGCGCCAAGACGCACGATTCTGCTCGCGCCTGCGCAGCACGCGATGCCCGTTGGCAAGAGATTTGATTACATGTGATTCCCGGGTGGATCGACATGAAAAAAGCCCCGCGCACAACCGACAGAGACCCAATGGGGGCCTCGACAGAATCGGTAGTGCCTCTCGGAGCTGCGCCGTGAGTAACACCCAACACACGGCGAGTATATGCGGCAGATGCGTTCTCCGTGACTCAGATTGCCGACGAACGGTAGCAAACAGTCCGCGAACGGTCACTACGACGGAAATAAAACGCCAGAGACCCTATTTATTCAAGCTTGCAGGAGCCACGCGATTCACATGCATGATCAGATAGACGAGCTCTTCTTGGGCCAATGGCTCGCCAAAGGCCTCTTGAATCAGAGCGTCGATACGATGGGCGCAGCGCGATGCCGCAGGATATTGCTCCACGAGCACGTCGTAAAGACCGGAATTCTCGGTGTCAATCGGCTCTTTCTTTGCCACGCGATCGAGCAGATAGCGCACATGGGTGGCAAAGCGAGTAAAGGCAAACGACGAGCGATCGACTGTCACGCCCAACTCTTCTTGAATAATCGCAACCGTCATATCGAGGAGATGCTCCTCGTGCTGCTCGGCAAGCACGCGCCGCTCGCTCGGCTTAATCGCCGCATTGATAATCGACATGGCGATACCCGCGGCCTCACTCTGGGGCATGCGAACGGCAAAAGTTTTCTTAATGCCACGAACAGCCAGCTCGCCCAAGCGGTATTCAATGGGATGCAGCTGCTCCAGATCGCGTTTGAGCGGCAACGACACCACCATATGTTCGCGGGCGCGCTTAATAGCAAACTGGATATGATCTGCCAGCGTAATGGGCAGATTAGGACTCAATTCGTACGAAAGCTGTCCGGTCGCAATATCTGCCAGCTGAGCAGAAAACTCAAGCACCTCGGGGTCGACCTCGTCGATGAACGCCAGATACTTTGGATCGATGCCGTAAAAGGTACGCGTAATAACGTCAAGATCGACCTCGTGCGGCATTTCGCCAAAGCCGATACCACGACCCAACGCGATAAGCTGGCGCCCCGCACCATCTTCGCAGATGGCAGCGTTGTGGTTAATGCGCTGGATAGCCCTCATGGAATCACCGTTCCTGCAAACACACGCCGTGTAGACCATCCACACGGCGCGTTCATTCTACCTGCACTTCTAATTACAGTCCAAAAAAGTCAAGGATTTGATCGCGGCTTACGGGCTTGTAGTCATTGGCGTCGAGGCCCACATCGTAGCGGTAAATGGGGCGCTCGCGATCGCGGTTGCGCGCGTTGGTGCGGTCTCCCCTGCTGTGGATATGCCCGTGCAGCATGATGGCGCCACGCGCCTTGCCATTCCAGCTAAGCATGGGGTAGTGGCTCATAACCAGACGATGGCCCTTGGCATAGCCGGGGGCAATCTCCAGATAATCACGCACGTCTTCCCAAATTTGCGGCACGTCGGGATCTTCCCAATCGCCGTCATGGTTACCACGGATGAGCGTCACGTTTTGGCAGGCAATACGCTCGCGCAGGCGCACCGCCTCCGCCAGGGGCAAACGATAGGTAAAGTCACCCAGAATGTAGAGACGGTCATCCACAGCCACGCACTCATTGATGGCATCGATGACCTTGCGATTCATCTCCTCGACCGAATCAAACGGTCGATCCATGTCGTGCAAGATATTCGTATCGCCCAAGTGCAGGTCGGCGGTAAACCACATCATCGTCTATGCCCTCATTTCGCAACGTGTTCAACTCGTGCTAAGTATACAGACGTAGCGATACAGCGGTTATCCAAAGAGCCCGCCGAACAGTCCGCGGCGGCGCTTGTCTTGCTTTTTCGAAGCGTCACTCTGAGTTTTCTTGTCCTGCCGTTTCCTACGGTCCTGTTCCAACTCACCGTCATCGAGTAGCATATCCCACTCAAACGGATCATCTGTCAGATCGAACAGGTCATCGTCATCAAACATGGCAGCCTCCATTGCCGACTAGCGAGCATCCACCACATAGAGCCCAACGCGTACCTGATGCCACGGGCTGCGCTCGGGGGCAACCTGTTGCACGCGGGCCTCAAATACGTCCTCGTGGCCGTAATACATCATCAAGGACAGCGGGCCGACCTCGTTTCCCGGAACATAGCCAAGCTTGGTGTTGCCGTAGTAGATTGCAACCGCCTCGGGGTCATGGGGATTATCGCGCTCGGCGCACAGCGTCAGCTTATCGCCCGCTTTAAGATCGCCTAGGACCAAAGCGCCGTCGGCATATTGAAATCCCGCGATATGAAACGACAGAAGCACACGTAAAGGCTCGTACATGGCAACTCCTCTAACGGCCGGATAAACCAGCGTTTGACCTTATCGAGAAGTCTACGGGCCCGTGCGGACATAAATTCATCCTTATCTGATTCTAATGCACAAACATGCGCACGAATTTGTGTTTCCAGCTTGCGTAGGGCGCATACCGAAACGGCACGTCCAGCCAGGTTGCCTTGTTCACGATGCTCTTCTTGTGGCTAAACGTATCGAAGCTCTCGCGGCCATGGTACTGCCCCATGCCGCTCGCGCCCATGCCGCCAAAGCCCATATGGCTCGTGGCCAGGTGCATGATCGTATCGTTAATGCAGCCGCCGCCAAAGGGCACGTAGCGCACAAAGCGCTGCTGAACCGCACGGTCCTGACTAAAGACGTACAGGGCCAGCGGCGTCGGGCGATTCGCGATGAACGCCTCGACCTCATCCAGGCTCTCAAACGTCAGCACCGGCAAGATGGGGCCGAAAATCTCCTCCTGCATTACGGCGTCATCGGGGGTCACGCCATCCAGAATCGTCGGCTCAATCTTGAGCGACATCTCGCGCGCCGCGCCACCAAGCACAACCTTATCGGGATCGATCAGCCCGCGCACGCGCGCAAAGTGCTTGGCGTTGACGATATGGCCGTAATCCTCGTTGTCGAGCGGATGCTCGCCAAACATACGGCGGACTTCCTCCTTGATAAGGCCCAGCAGCTCGTCGTGCACGCGTCTATCGACCAGCAGGTAGTCGGGCGCCACGCAGGTCTGCCCCACGTTGAGCCATTTTCCAAAGGCGATACGCCGTGCCGCGACCTTCAAGTTTGCCGTTGCATCTACGATGCAGGGACTCTTCCCACCCAGCTCGAGCGTCACGGGCGTAAGGTTTTTACTTGCCCGCTCCATGACGAGTTTGCCGACCGGAACGCTACCGGTAAAGAAAATCTTGTCCCAGCACTCATCGAGCAGCGCTTCGTTCTCGGCGCGCCCGCCCTCGACAACCGTTACCAGGCGCGGATCAAATGCCTCTTCGCAGATTTGCTTGAGCACCGCGCTCGAAGCCGGGGCATAGGCGCTCGGCTTGATGACCACGGTATTGCCCGCGGCAAGGGCGCCGGCAAGCGGCTCGAGCGTCAACAAAAACGGATAGTTCCAAGGAGCCATGATGAGCGTAACGCCATAGGGCACGGCCTGCGTCTTGCACACACTCACGGCGTTGGCGAGGTCACACGGGCGCAGGCGCGGGCGACTCCATCGAGCCACGTGCGCAATCTGATGACGAATCTCGGAAAGCGACGTGCCGATCTCGCACATATATGCCTCGTCGTGCGACTTGCCCAAATCGGTCTTGAGCGCATGGGCAATATTGGCCTCGTGCGCCTGTACCGCATCACGCAAGCTCACGAGCGCGCGACGGCGAGCATCGACATCAAACGTGGCATGCGTCTTAAAATAGGCGCGTTGATCGGCAACGATGCGCGCGATTTCCTCGGTGTTCATGGCACCCTCCTAGTTCTCGCCCTCAAACATACCACCCGCTACGACCTCGTACATACGCTCGAGCTCCAAACGGTCCATCAAAAGTGGAACGGGGTATAGCGGATTAGCCTCGGCATCGGCGTGCATTGCCATTTCGGGAATGTCGGAGCGGCGAATGCCTGTCACATATTTGGGGATACCCAGAGCAACGTTCATGCGGTCGACCCAATCGATAAAGGCCTCGGCCGCAAGACCGTCCTGCGCGGTAGCCGGCGCAATGTCCGCCATGCGAGCAAGATCGGCGAGCTTGGGGGCGGCGGCGTCACCATAAGCGCGAAGCATATGCGGCAGGATGATGGCGTTGGCCAGGCCATGCGGAATCCCGTATCGTCCGCCCAGGCTGTGTGCAATGGCATGAACGTATCCAACGTAGGAGCGCGTAAACGCAACGCCCGCCTTATACGCTGCAGAAAGCATATTGCGGCGCGCACGCATGTTGTCGCCGCGCTCATAGGCCTCGAGCAAATAATCGTGGATGAGCTGTACCGCCTGACGCGCCATCTTGCGCGTATAGGGCGTGGTGCTGCGGCCGATAAAGGCCTCGACGGCATGCGTCAGGGCATCCATACCCGTTTGTCCCGTAATGGAGGCGGGCAGGCCGCGCGTAAACTCGGGGTCGTACACCGCAAAGCGCGGGATAAGCACAAAGTCGTTAATGGGGTACTTGCAGTGCGTCTTGTCATCGGTAATGACCGCTGCGAGCGTGACCTCGCTACCCGTACCCGCCGTAGTGGGGACGGCGATGAGCAGCGGCAGGCGACGATGAACGCGCAGCAGGCCACGCATCTTGTTGATGGGCTTGTTTGGCTGTGCGATGCGTGCGCCCACACCCTTGGCACAGTCCATGGCCGAGCCGCCGCCAAAGCCGATAACGGCCTGGCAGGCGTTCTCCCGATACAGGGACGCCGCTTCCTCCACGTTTGAGACCGTAGGGTTTGCCGATGTTTTGGCATAGATCGCAACGCCGATTCCCTTGGACGCGAGCGCCATCTCGAGCGGTGCCGTAAGCCCCAGACGGGCAATACCGGGATCCGTCACGATAAGAACCCGCTGTATCGAGCGTTTTTGAAGCACCGTGGGGACATCCTCGGCATGCTCCAGAATATGCGGCTCGGTATAGGGCAGCACCGGCAATGCGATGCGAAAAACCATCTGATACGTTCGGCACCAGGCGCGACGGGCTAGATGCATAAAGGAAGCTCCCTCATTTGTTGATGGGTCAACATTTGCTCGACCGATTGTACTCATCGGAGGTCTCGGGCGGCCTGCCAATCGTTAATCAATCAACATCTTCACAAGCTCAAAATTTTTTATTAAAAATCATTCCTAATAGGCTTCACATTCGGTTGCATTTATGGATAATAGAACTCGTCAAGACGCTCGTCCGGAGAGGACCCTTACGGGACCGGACGAGCGCTCCATCGCCATCGATCGAAAGGATCGAATCATGAAGTTTGTTTGCCCCGTTTGCGGTTATGTGGAAGAGTTCGACGGCGACCAGCTGCCCGAGGATTTCAAATGCCCCCAGTGCGGCGTTCCCGGTTCTCGTTTCCTGAAGCAGGAGGAGGGCCAGCTCGAGTGGGCTGCCGAGCACGTCGTGGGCGTCGCCAAGATGGAGGGTGTCTCCGAGGATATCGTTGCTGACCTGCGCGCCAACTTTGAAGGCGAGTGCTCCGAGGTCGGTATGTACCTGGCCATGGCTCGCGTCGCTCATCGCGAGGGCTATCCCGAGATCGGCCTGTACTGGGAGAAGGCTGCGCACGAGGAGGCAGAGCATGCCGCCAAGTTCGCTGAGCTCCTGGGCGAGGTCGTGACCGACTCCACCAAGAAGAACCTCGAGATGCGCGTTGAGGCCGAGAACGGCGCCACCGCCGGCAAGACCGATCTTGCCAAGCGCGCCAAGGCCGCTGGCCTCGATGCCATCCACGACACCGTGCACGAGATGGCTCGCGACGAGGCTCGCCACGGCAAGGCTTTCGCCGGCCTGCTCAAGCGCTACTTTGGCTAAGCCAATCGCCTGAGAGATAATCTCTAGCTCGATAAGGCCCGGACCGCATGGTTCGGGCCTTTTTCGTGTCTTGCGAACCAGTTAACGTCCCAAAAATAGGACCACCTTTGACATCGGCTTCGCGTCAAAAACTAAGTGAGTAGACTTTTTGGAACTTGTCGAGCAGACCACCCGTATTGCTTTATAAAACCGCAGGTAGATAGCTTGCCGCAAAACAATCTGGTCGCCATCACGCTAAAAGTCTACTCACTTAGATTAGCAGCCGTCCACGATCGGGCCTTTTTGTATCTAACGGGCATCTTTTTGTCGATTTCTCCCAGTTTTGACCAGTCAACGAATAGCTCGGACCGGAGTAACGCCTCGGCCCCTTGCTCCTCCGAGCTTTTATCGCGATATTCAACATCGAGCAACCTGCATACGGCCTTAACGATCGCGCGGAATCTATCCTCATCGGATATCTGTCCGTGTGTCAGGAGAAATACATCGTAGCCCATTGCCTGAAGCGCCGTCATGCGGTCGGCGTCACGCAAACCATCCCCGGCTCGCCCGTGCGAGCCCTTTCCTTGGCATTCAATGGCCACCTGTCGCTCTCCGTCCGGCGAAGACAGAAGTAGGTCAATGTATACGCGGGACTTTCCTACAATCGCCCGAGCACTTGCGCTTAGCGCCACTTCGACATTGAGCTCTATGCCGCAAAAACCTTCGCCTCCCAGTGATCGTGGCAACCCAAGCAACAAATACGTCTCAACCTCAAAAGGCGATGCGGCGCCCAGTGGAACGAGATGCGATACCGCGACAAATCGCTTGCCGTAACGCATCCCACAAACATCTGAACAAAAACGGTCAAGATCTCCGTCCAAAACCAAAGCGTCGCGCCGCCACATATTTGAGGCGGCACCGTCCTCGGACGGGCAACGTGCCCAACCAAAGGTTGCCGAAATCGCGCCCGACTCAATTGCACGCGAAAGCTCTGCCTCGAGTGCTGCTGGCAAGGCACAAACCGTAAACAAGCCGCACATCTCCGCTAATACCAAAAGCAGCTGGAGATCCGTCAGATGCCGCGACATGATGAATGCCGTCAGCAAAGGAGATGTGACCAAAAACCCATGTTCCGTTTCCAGCACGGATTCCCTGGGAAGCTCACCAAGGAACAGCCGTTGCCTAACGCTGGCAGGACAAGTCCGCTTATTTCTCGTCCCAACCAATGTATGCAACGGCAAGCCGAGCACGACCGCAGCCGTCGGGTTACGGGCGAGGCCATATCGCTGCCGGTCTTCTTCCGGTCGTGGAAGTGGCGGACACAAAGCGAGGGCTTGAGGAGGCAAACGCCAGTACCTAAAAGCCGATATGTCACAAAGTAGATCCTTCATAGGCACAGGAAAACACGAATTTCAACCCAGCCAGTCTCGCATTGGCGCGAACGCACCAAAAATGGCACCGAGCGGACCGCTAAGTTTTCAACAGCCCTCCCCAACTGACCAATAGCTTGCCAAGAACTGGACGAAGCCCTGTTGAAAACCCCTTTTTTTCTCATGGAGAAGCTTTGCGCGGCAAGTGAGTAGGCTTTTTGGAGCATCCCGAGCAGGCCGGTCATCCTGCTTTTCAAAACCGCAGGTAGATAGCTTGTTACAAAACTGCCTGGTCGCCAAAGAGCTAAAGGTCTACTCACTTAGGCTAGAGGGCACCCCCATTAGCTGTGATTCCAGGGTGTTTAGCGCATTTGAACTCAAGTCGTCATACTGGACAAGGATTCGAGTCGAGCTTTCAGGGACAGATGCGCCATCGGCACACCAAAAGCAGTCACTGATATCGATAAAAGGGATACTCGAGCGCGTGAGGGCCAGCGTAAAAGAGCTTCCGCCCGCGCCACGCTCCGCAACCACGATGCAGTAAAGACCCGCATCCGCATGTTCGATCGAGACCTCCCCCGCCGGAAACGTCTTCCGTACAAGCGCCGCCAGGCCATCACGCGCCTCGCGAGCACGAACACGCACGCGGTTCACATGTCGCTCGTAATCACCCGATTCCAGCAAGCGCGCCAAGGCGACCTGGTCAACAGAGCTCACCGATGAGGCATAAAAACCAAGGTCGCGCCTAAAGCACTCCATCAGCTCGTCGGGCAGCACCATGTACGCCAAACGTAACGCCGATGAAAGGCTCTTCGAAAACGTGTTGGTGTAAATAACCGACTGAGCGGCATCGATCGACGCGAGCGCGGGAATCGGCTTGCCGGCAAGGCGAAACTCGCAATCGAAGTCATCTTCGATGAGATATCGGCCCGGCTGCTCGGCAGCCCAGCTCAGCAGGGCATAGCGACGCGCAATGCTCGTCACAAGGCCGGTCGGATACTGATGGGACGGCATCAGGTGAAGGATATCTGTTCCGGTTTTCTGCAAAGCGCTCAAGTCCACGCCCTCACCATCCAGCGGGATATGGCGAACTTCGCAACCCATAGCCTGATAGATGCGTGTCAGACGCAAATAACCCGGATCCTCGACGGCATACACCTTGTCCGCGCCAAGCAACTGAACCAACATGGTATCGAGCAGCTGGGCGCCCGCACCGATAACAATGTTGTCGGGATTAACATTCATGCCCCGTGTCCCGCGCAGATGGCGAGCGATTGCGCGTCGTAGCCGAGCGGTGCCCTGCGCTGGTGCGGGCGAAAAGATCTCGCGTTCGTCTTCGGATGTCAGCGTTGCCCGTAGTGTGCCTTGCCAAAGCCTAGCCGCCTCCAAAGCGGAAGGAGAAAGCGCATCGAATCGCTCGATCTGTCCATCGGCGTCATGCGCCCCGGGGTCCATAGAGACAGTATCCCGGTCGATATCCCCCGTAACCAAAGCCAAAATCGGTGCATCCGGAAGCTCGCAAGCATAGTAGCCGCGACGCGGCTTTGAGCGAATATAACCCTCGGCAAGCAGCTGACTATATGCATTCTCGATGGTAATGACACTGATTCCCAGATGACTGGCAAAGGCGCGCTTAGACGGCAGATGCTCCCCCGCCGCAATGCGTCCAGCAACGATATCATCTCGAATTTGCTGGTAAACATACTCATAGAGCGACGCTTCGCCGCGTTGTTCCAAATTGTAGTCAAGCATGAGTCTATCATCTGACCTTATCGAGTCATTCAATCTGGTATTAGTCTGACCTTGTTATTATCTCGAAAACTGAGTATTTCGCCATACCCAGCTCCCCGATAGGATGTTCCGTCAAGCAATGCACATGCCAATCAAGGGAGCGACCATGGCAGAACAGACCAGCAAGGCCGATCGCGTCAAACTCAACCGCGAGCTCGCGCAGATGCTCAAGGGCGGCGTCATCATGGACGTTACCACGCCCGAGCAGGCCCGCATCGCCGAGAAGGCAGGCGCCTGCGCCGTCATGGCTCTCGAGCGCATCCCGGCCGACATCCGCGCCGCCGGCGGCGTGTCGCGCATGAGTGACCCCAAGATGATCGAGGGCATTCAGGAGGCCGTCTCCATCCCCGTCATGGCAAAGTGCCGCATCGGTCACATCGTCGAGGCGCAGGTCCTTCAGGCCATCGAGATCGATTACATCGATGAGTCCGAGGTTCTCTCCCCCGCCGACGATGTCTACCACATCGACAAGACCCAGTTTGACGTGCCGTTTGTCTGCGGCGCCCGCGATCTGGGCGAGGCGCTGCGCCGTGTTGCCGAGGGCGCCACGATGATTCGCACCAAGGGCGAGCCGGGCACGGGCGACGTGGTCCAGGCCGTGCGCCACATGCGCAAGATCCAAAAGCAGATCCGTGACGTTGTCGCCCTGCGTGACGATGAGCTCTTTGAGGCAGCCAAGCAACTGCAGGTTCCGGTCGAGCTGGTGCGCGATATCCATGCCACGGGTAAGCTTCCCGTGGTGAACTTTGCTGCTGGCGGTGTAGCAACCCCTGCCGACGCCGCGCTGATGATGCAGTTGGGCGCCGAAGGCGTCTTTGTCGGCTCGGGCATCTTTAAGAGCGGCGACCCGGCCAAGCGCGCCGCCGCCATCGTCAAGGCCGTGGCCAACTTCACCGACGCCAGGCTCATCGCTGAGCTTTCGGAGGATCTAGGCGAGGCCATGGTCGGCATCAACGCCGACGAGATCGAGATAATCATGGAGGAACGCGGACGCTAGTCCGGTAGAAAGGATCGCACATGAGCGATTACGCAGACCAGACGGTCGCCGTGCTGGCGGTCCAAGGTGCTTTTGTCGAGCACGAGGCAAGGCTGTCCGAGCTGGGCGCACGTTGTATTGAACTGAGGCAGGCGGCTGATTTGAAGCAGGACTTTGACCGTCTGGTCCTCCCCGGCGGCGAGTCGACTGTTCAAGGCAAACTCCTTGCTGAGCTTGGGATGCTCGAGGACCTTCGCGCTCGCATTGCGGACGGCATGCCCGTCCTGGGCACCTGCGCCGGCTTGATTCTCTTGGCACGCGATCTTGCCACCCACGACGATAAGGGCACGCCGCGTTTGGCAACCATGGATGTACTTGTCGAGCGCAATGCCTACGGCAGGCAGCTCGGCAGCTTTCGAACCAAGGGGCAGGTAGCCGGCATCGACGCTGAAGTGCCGCTGACGTTTATCCGCGCGCCCCGCATCGTCGAGGTCCACGGCGACGCCAGGGCCTTAGCGAAAGTCGATGGGCGCATCGTCGCCGCCCGCCAGGGCAACCAGCTCGGCGTCACCTTCCATCCCGAACTCGACGACGACACCCACCTCCACGAACTGTTCCTACAAATGTAGGCGGAGTAGAAACGAGCGTGGATTTTCAGACACACAACAAATGAGAGTGGATAATCTCCCACTTTGAGTTTGAATACAGGCTCAAACCGGGAGATTATCCACTCTCATGCTATGTAGTCGTTGGGGACGTTCTTAAACAACTAGTCAAACAAGAACGTCCAGCAACCACAAGGAGTGTCCCCAAGTGCCAGCAGAAAAGGAACGTCCCCAAGTGCCGGAAATAAGCTACCCAACAGATCATTTTGGCAACAGCAATTACGCTGATGTTTCGGAAACGCCAGCGAGCGCCGCCCAGGGCGAACAAGTTGGCATGAAAAAGGCAAGGCATAGACCTGCTGGTCATGCCTTGCCTTTTGAATGACAAATTGTCGCCCTGG
>NZ_QSTQ01000011.1:0-224 GCF_003438275.1 Collinsella sp. OM07-12 | reverse complement strand
GTTTCATAGACCCCGGTACCCCCTAAAAGCGGTTGCCGCGGAAGCCGCCGCCGTTGCGGCCGCCACGATCGCCACCGCGACCGCCGCGGTCGTTACCACGGTTGCCGCCGAAGCCGCCACGGTTGCCACCGCGGTCGCCATAGCCACCACGGTTGCCGCCAAAGCCGCCGCGACCGCCACGGTCGCCGCCACGGCCGCCACGATCGCCACCGCGACCGCCACGG
>NZ_QSTQ01000010.1:0-90388 GCF_003438275.1 Collinsella sp. OM07-12 | reverse complement strand
CCGGGGGCGGGAATCACGCACTCCATATTTTGTTCACAAATAAATAGATCCCTCAGTCGCGTCACTGAGGTTAAAACTGAAGCATTGGCTTCTGATATTGGCGATGACCAGCTGTTTTACGAGTATTGAGACATCGGTCATCTCTGGAGCGCTACTTTACTCCAAAGGCATCAGCTATTTGTTTCTCATCGGTAAAAGGCGGGTTTTGTTCGCCAAGCGTTCTTATATATAGATAGATACGGGTTCGAACCCATGAAAGAGCGAAAAAAAGACGGCCAACCGAAGTTGACCGTCTCAACAATCTTTGGTGGGCCGTCAGGGGTTCAGCCTGCTTCGCAGGCGGCCGCTGCGGCGCTTTCTCGCCTCGCGCGCTGCGCTGGCAAACGCTCTCGCGTTTACTCAGCTCCGCGCCCCGACGGGTTCGAACCCGTGTACCTGCAACAAAAAAGCGGCCGGCATCCGCCAGTCGCTTTTCTTTTCTATGGTGGGCCGTCAGGGGTTCGAACCCTGGACCTTGGGATTAAAAGTCCCCTGCTCTGCCAGCTGAGCTAACGGCCCGCGGGTGGCATTGTACCACGGTCTGGGTCTATTCCCAACTCCATTGGCCGTTCTGGAAAATCACAACTTCACGTCCATCAGGCGTAATGCCCGTAATATCGATGTCGTCCGTGCCGATCATAAAGTCAACATGCGTGCTCGAGACGTTAACGCCATGCTCCAGGAGCTCCTCCTTGGACATGTCATACCCGCCCTCGATGCACTCGGGGAAGCCGACACCCAGCGCAAGGTGGCAGCTGGCGTTCTCGTCATAGAGCGTATCGTAGAACAGAACGCCACTTTCGCGGATCGGCGTGTTCTTGGAAATGAGCGCGACCTCTCCCAGATGAGCAGCGCCCTCATCGGTATCGATGATGCTCGCAAGCGTCGCCTTGCCCACGCGGGCGTCGTAGTCCACCACACGGCCGCCCTCGAACTTAATCCAAAAATCGTCGACCTTGTTACCGTGGTGGATGAGCGGCATGGCCGAATACACGATACCGTCGGCACGCATGCGATCGGGCGAAGTGAAGACCTCCTCGGTGGGAATGTTGGGGAAGAAGGGATGTCCATCGGGCGTCTTGCCCTTGCCGCCGGCCCACTCGTGACCTTTCGTCATGCCAATCGTCAGATCGGTTCCGTTCGAAGCGGTGTAGTGCAGGCAATCAAATTGATTATCGTTTAGGAAACGCAGGTTCTTTTCGAATGCGGCGTCATGGAGTTCCCAGTCGCTCTCCGGGTCCTGGCCATCGGCGCGAGCGGTGTGCAGAATCGCATTCCACAGCTTATAGATTGCAACCTCATCGGCGTCTCCCGGGAACACCTCGTGCGCCCAAGCCACGACCGGAGCGCCGGCGATGCACCACGGATTGATGTTGTAATCCAGCCCACGGCGGAAAACTTTGCACTGCGTATTCCTCGCCTTGGATGCCGCGGCCGGCTTGGCTGGATCGATGCCCTTGAGGGCTGCGGGATCCGCACCCTCGATAAAGATAAAGCAGGCACCGTCCTGGGCCAGGGAATCCAGCTGCAGGCGCTTCCACTCGGGCGTCTGCTCAAAATAGCTTTTCTCGACATGCTCGTACGTGAGCCTCGTCACGGCATCATCGGCCCAAATGACCGTCACGTGGCCGGCGCCGGCAGCATAGGCCTCCGCGACCACCACGCGCGCAAACGGCGCACACTCGACCGGAGACTGAACGACGACTTCCTGGCCGGGCTTGACGTTTACGCCCTTGCAGACAACCAGGCGAGCGTAGTTTTTAATCTTGGGCTCCAGGGCCTTCATGCCCTCCAGAGCTTCTTCAACCGTCAGGGCAGCTCGAATCATGTGCCACTCCATCTATCTATAGAACAGTAAAAAGGCGCGCCGCAAAAACGACGCGCCTTATATCTTAGCGATAAGTATGAATGCAAACGCTATTTCTTCTTGGAGTCCTTTTTGTCCTCCTCGGCAGCCGCGCGCTCGATAAGGGCGTTGAGCTTGTTCTCGGACATGCCCTCGGCCTGCGTGCGGTACATGTTGCGCAGGGGACGAATACGAATGAAGTCGTAGATAAAGTCACCCAGAATGATGACATAGGACAAAACGATGCCGACCATCTGGACGGGGCTGGACACCATGCCAGCGGGAGCGAAGTACAGCGAAGCCCAAATGGCCACGACGAGCACCATACCGATGGCGAGCACGGCCCACCAGATGCGACGGCGCTTGGTGTAGTCCTCATCCTGCTTGAGAAGGATATTCGACACCGTGTAGATGCGGTCCTCCTTGGCGCGCTGCTTAGCCTTGCGGGCGCGTTTCTCCTCTTTAGAGAGGCCCTCGAGGCTCTCGCCCTTCTCGAGCTCCTTGCGGCGTGCCTTGGATGATGCTGGCACGACGTGAACAGAACTCGCTGCCTGACGAGCGGGCTTGGCGGATGCGGCGGACTTGCGCGCAACCCCGGTAACCTCGTGGGATTGCGTGCGCTTGTTCGTGGCGCTGCGGGTACTCACTTACGCGTTCTCCTTCATGCTTGTGAACTGGGAGCCCGTGATGATCTGGAAGGCCTCGCGATAGCGCTCGGACGTGCCATCGATGACCTCGGCGGGCAGGTGCGGGGTCTCCCCCGTCATATCCCAGTTGGCCTTGAGCCAATTGCGGACGAATTGCTTGTCGTAGCTAGGCTGGATCTTGCCCTCCTCGTAGCTGGCGGCAGGCCAGAAACGGCTGGAGTCGGGCGTGAGGCACTCATCGATCAGCGTGACCTTGCCATCGATGACACCAAACTCGAACTTGGTGTCGGCAATGATGATGCCTCGAGTCGCGGCATACTCGGCAGCGGCCTTGTAAATCTTGAGGGACAGGTCGCGAATCTGCGCGGCGATGTCCTCACCCACGATCTCGCAGCAACGCTCGAACGAAATGTTCTCGTCGTGGTCGCCGATCTCGGCCTTCGTGGACGGCGTGAACAGCGGCTCGGGAAGCTTGGAAGCCTCGGTCAGGCCCTCAGGCAGCTGGATGCCGCAGACGGTGCCGTTCTCGTCGTAGGTCTTCTTGCCCGAACCGGTCAGATAGCCGCGGACGATGCACTCGATAGGAATCGTCTGGGCCTTCTTAACCAGCATGGCGCGGCCAGCGAGGTAGTCACGATACTCAGCAAACTCCTCGGGGAAATCCGCCGGGTCGATGGAGACGAGATGGTTGGGGACGATATCGGCAAACTTGTCGAACCAGAACGCCGAGATGCGATTGAGCACCTCTCCCTTAAACGGAATCTCGTCGGGAAGAATGAAGTCGAACGCAGAAATGCGGTCGGTGGCGACCATCAGCAGGTTTTCACCGGCATCGTAGATATCACGAACCTTGCCACGGGAATCCGGACGACGCTCCATCGTTGTCACGTGAGTCACTCCTTACCTAAATACGACAGAAATGCGGGTTCTTTCCCACACGTTTTCGCAAACTCGGAGCGGCAGGGACGCGGCCCCTCCTTCACCGAATAGCGAAAAGCTAGTGCTCCATTGTAGTAGATGCCGCGTCCGCCGTGTGCTCGCGGGGCAGATGAATTGTAAAAGTCGTACCCTTTCCAAGCTCCGACTCCACGGATATGTAGCCATGGTGACGCTCGACGATCTGCTTGGTCACGGCGAGGCCAACGCCCAGGCCGCCAGCTTCGCGGGCGCGGCTGGCATCGGCGCGCCAAAAACGGCCGAAGATGCGCGACAAATCGTCCTTGGCAATGCCGATACCGGTATCCGAAACGGCAATACTGACATGCTTGCGGTCACTGAGCACCGACACCACGACCCAACCGCCCTCGGGGGTGTAGCGCATGGCGTTGCTCATGAGGTTGATGACGCATTGCGTGATCATATCGGGGTCGGCCTCGACGACATCATCGTGACCTTGGGTCTCGTCTGCAAAGCGCAAGCGCAGATCGCGGTCGACAAACAGGCGCTCCTGAGCGTTGACGATGGAGCGCACGAAGGGGACCATGTCCACCTGCTCAAGGTTGAGCGGCGCCGTGCTGTTTTCCATGCGCGACAGGTCGAGCATCTGCTGCACCAGACGGGCAAGTCGACGCGTCTCGGAAGCAACGGTTTCCAAATGCTCATCATCGGTGGGATACACGCCGTCCTGCATGGCCTCGACCGTTGCAAGCATGGCCATAAGCGGTGTGCGAAGCTCGTGCGCGACATCCGAGGTCAGGCGCTTTTCGTGCTTCATATCCTTCTCGAGCGAGGTGGCCATCTCGTCAAAGGTCTCACCCAGCTGATCGATTTCGTCATCGCCGCGCAAGCCCGTGCGAGCGGATAGATCGCCATCGCGAATTTGCTTGGCCGTGCTGGTAATACGATGAATCGGCTTGGTGAGCATGCGCGACATGAGCGATCCGATAACGACCGAGATGCAGACTGCCACAACCGCGGCAAGGGCCATGGCGTTAAAGGTCTTCTCTCTAAACGCAGAATCTGCCTTGGTGAGCAGGGCGTCGGAGCCGATGGCCCATAGCTTTACCTGTCCGACATGCTCGCCGGAAGACGTTATGATTTCGACGTTGGCAACACTATCGGAGTCGGTGGGCGCCGACGAAACCGGGCTATGCGAGGCCTTTTTACCGCTCGAGCTGCTCGACGCCGATTCGCTCTCGCGCACATCGGCGGTCGCACTTGCCGAAGGCCATGAGTCGTCATAAACGATCACGCCCTTTTTGTTGACGACCTGCATGCCCAGATCGTCGGACACCAAACTCGATGTCGCGACCGTGCGCAGCTCGCCCGCCGTCCAATTGCCGTTTTCCTCGTACGACGTCGCAAGCTTTTCGGCGGCAGAATTGGCGATCTCAACGATATTGGAACGCGTGTAATCCGAAAAGACGGTGCCCCATACAACGGAGACAACGCCCACCAGCACCAATACCGTCATGAGCGACGTCAGGGCAAAAGCCAGGGCCATACGCGAGGGATAGCTCATCGTTGGCCGTGAATCGGAACGAGGCGTGTTCCAACTTGCTTTGGAACCCGCCTCGTTCTCCTGCTTGTGCTTTTGTCCGATTTCAAAGCGCGCAGGTGTCATATGTGATTTCCCTATTTCTCGTCCGCCTTATCGGTCTTGGCCGGGGCCTCGAAGCGATAGCCAACACCGTGGACGGTGTAGAGCCACTTAGGCTTCTTGGGGTCGTCGCCCAGCTTGGCGCGAAGGTTCTTCACGTGGCTGTCGATGGTGCGCTCATAGCCCTCAAAGTCGTAGCCGAGAACCTTCTCAACCAGCTCCATACGGTTGTAGACACGACCGGGATGACGAGCAAGCGTGGTGAGCAGCTTAAACTCGGAAGCGGTCAGGTCCACTTCCTTGTTCTCGACCAAAATCTTGTGGCCCGAGATATCGATGACCAGATCGCCGAAGTCGAGTACCTCGACGGCGGGCTCGTCGGCCTGATGGGCACGGCGGAACAGAGCGCGAACGCGCGCAACAAGCTCGCGCGGCGAGAACGGCTTGATCAGATAGTCGTCGGCTCCGAGCTCGAGGCCGATAATACGGTCCTCGATCTCGCCCTTGGCGGTAAGCATGATAATAGGCACATCCGAGGTGTCGCGAATGGTGCGGCAAACGCGCTCGCCGGGAATCTTAGGGAGCATGAGGTCGAGCACGACCAGGTCGAACTGATGCTTCTCGAACTCCTCGATAGCAGACTGGCCGTCGCCCACGCCCACAACCCAATAGCCCTCGCGCTCGAGATAGGCAGCGACAGCGTCACGGATTGCCTTCTCATCCTCGACCAGCAGAATCTTTTTTGCATCTGAAGCCATAACACGGCCCCCCTGTCTCAATTAGCTAAGAACAAGCCCATTTTAACGCACCTATGCCCACCGAGCACCGCTGCAGTGCGGCGGCTCGGCGGGCGGTACTCACAATTACAACGCGTTTATTCCCCCGTTGGCGCCTTTTTAACCCCTCGGTACTAAAGAGAGAATAGGCGGGCAGTGACCGTCTCGGGGATTCCCTGGCTGTTGCGTACCGTGGCATAGGTCAAAAACGTATTCGATTTACCCGCCGTAGCTGGATAATCGCCATATTCAAGGGCGCGGTCGGGCGACAGCAGCGAGCCATAGGTTTTGGCGGAGGTATCGATCAGAAAATGCGATGCCTGAACCTTAACCAGATATTTGTTCTTCCTGCCGGCAGCACATGCAAGCGGCTCACGCGACAGGAATAGGAAGGTCCCGTTCTCGTTGCCAATATAGGTGCCCATGTTTCCAAGACTTCCCACGCCGTTATAGGTCGCCTCGATGGAGAACACAAATGTGTCACCCATATATACGGCCTCAAAGGGAGACACCGAGGAGGGAAGGACCAGCTGAGCCCTTTTGGTATTGTTGCCGTCCGTCAGGTCAATCGCCGTCATGCCGTAGTAGACACCCTCGTCATTGCGCACGCGCGGGGATATGGTCAAGATACCGTCACTCACGCGCGGGGCAGATGCAAAGCGACCCGTTGACTTCCAAATGGTCTCGACCTTTGCCTCATCGAGCGAACGGCGGTAGCAATACGAATCGCTACTCGTCTTATTTCCGCCCGTTGAGGGCATCTTGTACCAAATGACAGACGATTCGAACGCCGTAAACATCGGCGGATCGTAGTCCTTGCCGCCTCGGTCGAGCTCAACCACATCGCCGACAAGCGACGCGCCTGCCATACTTTGCGCATAGAGCTTCCATGACGAGTTCGCAAAGTTCATCTCGACCCAAGCAAACACGCCATCGCCGGCGCGGACATCGTAAAACGAATATCCCGTACCTTCGACGGGATCCTCGATAAGCGTCGTGAGCGAGCCATCGCCCAGGTTGAGCACACCAAGCGTATTGGCATGCAGGGCAGAAGCAGGCGCCATCATCGCGGCAGCGTAGTCACCATCGCAGTAGTACAGTAGCGTGCCCAGCGGCAGCGTCCACGAGGCCGCAGGCTCAAGATCGATATCAACAGCTTCGTACTCATCCGTAATCGAGACAATCTTTGAGTCGTCTTTGATAACCTGTGGCTCGCCGGCAGCGTCGTCGCTGGTACCCGTTTTCTTTGAGCATCCGGCAAGCACCGTGGCAGCGCCCGCGGCAGCCCCTCCGAGCACAAAGCCGCGGCGCGATATTCCGTTCTTGATCTGGTCGGCGATACTCATTAGGCGATCTCGGCGCGAGCGGCCTCGATAGCGCGCGTGAGCTGATCGGCGCAAGAAGTCTTCTTCATACCGCAGGTATTACCAGCGAGAACCTCGATGACGCGATCGGCAGGAGCGCCCTCGACCAGCTTGGAGATAGCCTTGAGATTGCCGTTGCAGCCACCGGTAAACTCGACGCCCACCACCTTGTTGCCGTCATCGGACAGGTCAAGGTGAATATTGCGAGCACACACGCCCTGAGGCTTGTAATCAAACGAAATCATGCGATCCTCTCTCAGAATGTTATTCGAGACGACTATTATCCCCGTCTTTCCCTAAATGCAACGAGGCGCTTTGCCGGCAACACACATTACCAGCAAAGCGCCCTAAAAAGCTAACGTTATGCCCGAACCTACTCGAAGCTCAGCTGCTCCAGGCGATCGAAGACCGTGTCGATACGGGTGAGGAAGTCCCACGGATCAAAGATCTCGTCGAGCTTCTCCTGGCTGACGGTGCAGCGCGGGTCGGCCTCGAGACGCTCCTTAAAGGTGGGACCGGAGACGCAATCCTGCACCTCGTGCCAGGTAGCCATGGCGTTTTCCTGCACGATGGCATAGGCATCCTCGCGGGTGATGCCCGTATCGACGAGGGCCAGCAGGACCTTGGAGGAGAAGATGAGGCCGCGAGTCTTGTTGAGGTTGGCCATCATGCGAGCCGGATACAGCTGCAGGCCGTCGATAACGCGGATAAGGCACTGGAACATGTGGTCGAGTGCGATAAAGCTATCGGCCTGGGCGACGCGCTCGGCAGAGGAGTGCGAAATGTCGCGCTCATGCCACAGGGCGACATTGTCGAAGGCAACCTGGGCATTGGACTTCACGACGCGCGACAGGCCACAGACCTTCTCCATGGTGATGGGGTTGCGCTTGTGCGGCATGGCGGAGCTGCCCTTTTGGCCCTTGCGGAAAGGCTCCTCGGCCTCGAGCGTATCGGTCTTCTGCAGGTTGCGGACCTCGGTAGCAATGCGCTCGCAGGTGGCCGCTGTAGTGGCAAGGACGCCGGCCAGGTAGGCATGATGGTCGCGGCTGATGACCTGCGTGGACAGCGGATCGTGAACCAGACCCAGGTGCTCGCAGACATATTCCTCGACAAACGGCTCGATGGAGCTATAGGTACCGACGGCACCCGAGATAGCGCCAAAGGCAACGTTCTTGCGGGCGTCCTCAAGACGATCCAGATCGCGCTTGAGCTCCCATGCCCAAGAGCCAAACTTCATACCGAAGGTCATCGGCTCGGCATGGATGCCATGGGTGCGACCGGCACAGAGCGTGTTGCGCTCCTCGAAGGCGCGGCGCTTGCAAATCTCGCCGAGTTTTTTGACGTCCTCGATAATCAGGTCACAGGCCTGGGTGAGCTGGTAGCACAGAGCCGTATCGCCCAGGTCGGAGCTGGTCATGCCATAGTGAACCCAGCGGCTGGGCTTGGGGTCGCCCTCGGGGACATCGGCGTCGATGTACTCCTTCATGTTGGTCAGGAAAGCAATAACGTCGTGGCGCGTGACTTCCTCGATCTCGTCGACCTTTGCCTTCTCAAAGTTGGCGTGGTCGCGGATCCACTGGGCTTCGTCTTTAGAAATGCCGATCTTGCCGAGCTCCGCCTGGGCCTCACAGGCCAGGACCTCGATCTCCTGCCAAATGGCGTACTTATTCTCGAGGGAGAAGATGTGTCCCATCTCCGGGCGGGTATAGCGATCGATCATAGCGGCTCCTTTTTGGTTATTGGCACGTTGGTCGTAACCCAACCATTGTACCGTGCGCGGGTGCGAGTATGGACAGTAGGCATGAACCTAACATTTTGGAATTGGAGCGGGCAACGGGACGTCCGCGCGCCCGCGTCGCGGACGCGCACCGGCTGTGGGCGATCTCCTCGGATTCACGGAGACGATGGGGAGGCTTTGTTGAATTGGCCGTCCCGAGGTCTCCCACGCTCGATGGAGCGGGCAACGGGACGTCCGCGTATTTGCTTCGCAAATCCGCACCGGCTGCGGTCGGCATGCTCCGGTCCACGGAACCGCTGAAGGAGACCCGGTCGAGCCGTGTGTCCCAGCGTCTCCCTTTGCTGGGGGAGCGGGCAACGGGACGTCCGCGTATTTGCTTCGCAAATCCGCACCGGCTTCAGGCGCCTGCCGGCGCCTTCGCCTGCTCGCTACAAACGCTTCGCGTTTGCTTTACGCTCGCACCCTGTCGGGTTCGAGTCCCGGCACTTTATTGAAAAAAGCACGGCACCGTGATGGTGCCGTGCTTGTGCTCTTAACTGGAGCGGGCAACGGGACTCGAACCCGCGAGTGTCAGCTTGGGAAGCTGATGCCTTACCACTTGGCGATGCCCGCTTGTGTGTTGGCTAGTATAACGCGGTTGTCTTGTTCGATACAAGGGTGGCGATGCTTGTTTTAGCTGTGGAGATTCGTTTGAATATCACATCAATTGTGGAGACGAGGACCTTTGACCTCCTGTTCTCCCTATCTTCTACCTGCGCTTTTGTCTGATTGTTGTATTTGAGCTCAATTTGTCAGGAATTGGGCAAGCTTTTGGTCAGGCTCCGGTACTTACCCGCATGAACCTCGGCTGTAGCCTCATCCTACGCGCCGCAGCCTCCCCGTGCGGCGCACGAGGGATAAGGAGCAGCCATGTCCAACGCACCCACGCACTCTGTCCACAGCGCAATCGCAACAGGTCCGCTGCTCCTACTCCTCTTCCTGCTTTTCGGCTGCCTGGCACCGGGAGCCGCATTTGCCGTCGATGGCTACGATCAGCTCGGCTTCCGCACCATTAGCGATGATTGTGGACCCTTCTTCATCGGCAAATATGAAGCTCAGGACGCCTCGATTGCCTACTGCATGAACCAGGAACGCCCCGGGCCCACCAAGCCGGGCGGCCCATGGCTCAACTTTGATCAAGGCTGGGTGTGGCTCGACGACGAGTTCGCGGCAATCGTTTGTCACGGATATCCTACCGCCACGTCGTTTGGCGGTTATCATCTTTCACCAGATCGCGCCCGCGCCGCCACCCAGCTTGCCGTATGGATGCTCAACGGCACTACCCATGTCGACGGCACCTACTCCTACACGACCGCTCAGGGCAAAACCAAGAGTGGGCACTTTACCGCCGACAATGAAGTCGTGGCGGCTGCGCGGTGGCTCCACGACAACGCAAAATCAGGAAGCATCAAAGCCGCTCCACACCGCGCGCGGCGCTATTTAGGAACCGTATCGGGCGGCAGCAAACGTCAAGACATGCTCTATGTACTGCCGGCGGTCTCTGTTTCCTTCCAAAAGCAGTCTGCGAACACCGTTATTACCAGCGGAAACAATACCTATCAGTTTGACGGGGCAACATTCGATGTTTTTGAGAGCGCCAGCGACGCACGTGTCGGCACCATCCAGATGGACGGCAACGGTCGAGCGCAGGCAGCACTTCTGCCCAATACGGCATACTACCTAGTTGAAACGAAGGCGCCGGCCGGCTATGTCCCCCGTCGTGATCGCATCGCCTTTACCACGGGGAATGACGGTGGACAGGTCACCATTGATGAACAGCCCGGCACCATCAACCTGTGTATCGTAAAACTCGATGCCGCGACGAATGCCGGCCCCCAGGTGGGATCTTCACTCGCAGGAGCAGAGTTCACGTGTGTGTCGCAATCAACCCCCGGATGGGCGCAAATCCTCACGACCGACGAAAGCGGTCGAGCCACCCTCACCGATGTCCCCCTAGGAACCTTTACCATCTATGAATCAAAAGCCCCCGAGGGCTACCTGCCATCCAACGACAGCTGGTCCTATACCGTTGGAGCCGACCAGCTCGGTGATTCAGGCGTGGTCGAGATCGAATCGCGCGTTTCCGATATCCCCATTGCGTTTGACCTTGAGATTTCCAAATTCAAGGACTACGGCAATAGCGACCAATCCGGCCTGGAGCAGCCGGCGGGAGGTGTTGTCTTTGAGGTTGTCAGCAACAGCTCTCAGCAGGTTGTTGGCACACTGACCACAAACATCTATGGCTTTGCCTCAACCAAAGATCAGTCAGAAGCATGGTTTGGCGCAGGCAAGCGACCCGCCGGTGTCCACGGAGCCATCCCATACGACCGCGCCGGCTACACGGTTCGCGAGGTTCCGGAAACCGTCCCCGAGGGTTTTAAACGGGCAGGGGAATGGACCGTCGGGGCCAATCAGATTTCCGACGGCGCCGAGCTTCAATATATCGTGGACAACCACGCTCTGTCGACGCATCTCCAAATTGTAAAACGCGATGCCCAAGCAGGCGCTTCTGTTCCACTAGCCGGATTCACCTTCCAACTACTCGACAGCAATCACGAACCTGTCTCACAAACTTGCTGGTATCCAGCACATAACGTAATGGACACCTTTACGACTGACGCGACCGGAACCATCACACTGCCCGAATCGCTCGTGCCGGGCACCTATTATGTACGCGAAACCTCGGCCAAAGAGCCCTATCTCGTCGGCAAAGAGATCGAGGTAAGCATACCCGCCGACATGAACCTAACGCCCGTTGCAATCGTCTCGTATTATGACCACGCCGCGACCGGAAACATCAGGATCGTTAAAACCGATGCCGTAGACGGCAGCAGCCTCGCGGGCGCCATCTTTGAGATCCGCGCCTCGGGTGATATCGTGCGCCCCGACGGTAGCATTGCCGCGCTCGACGGTGAGACTGTCGCTACTGTCATGACGGATGAAGCTGGAGAAGCACGCGCGGACGACCTCCCGCTGGGATCTGGTACCGCGCGCTACGAGGTTGTCGAGACTCAAGCGCCGGCAGGCTTCTTACTCGATCGGACATCCCATATTGTCGACCTTACTTATGCCGACCAGAAAACACCCGTTGTGGAGGCACGGCTTAACGTATCCAACGATTACACCAAGGTTGATATCTCCAAGGTCGATGCAAGTGGTGAGCAGGAAGTGGAAGGTGCACAGCTCACCTTATATGGTCCCGATAAAACCGAAATAGACTCCTGGACCTCATCCGACAAGCCGCACCGCGTCGAACATCTTGCACCCGGCACCTACTCGTTGCGCGAAATGATGTCTCCGCGGACCTATGACCTTGCCGAGGAGATAACGTTTGAAATAAAGGATACGGGAGAAGTCCAATCCGTCGCGATGAAGGATGCGCCCATCGAGATCAAAGGACAGGTCGACAAGCGTCAGGAGATTGTCCAACCTATCGGGAAGGGTCTGCTGGCCAACGGCGATGGTAAAAATCGCGCCGCAACGCAAACCAATACGGACGGACTTTTCTCCTATACCATCGACGCTCGAAACGATTCAGCTACCTGGGTTGATGAATTAACGATTACCGATGATCTTGAGTGTGCCGAGGACGATACGGCGAGATTCGTCTCAATCGAAACTCCCGTCGCCATCGGCGACCTCAACGGTCTGTGCAACGTGTGGTATCGCACGACGCCGTTGGACTCGACAGACGTCGATGAGACGGCAAACGCGACACTTGACGATGGGCACGAAAATCCTTGGCTTAAGTCCGACGAGGTAAAGGAGAGCCTTGGTGAGGACTGCCGCCTCGTCGATTACGACGGCTGGCACCTCTGGAAGGCGGATGTCTCGACCACAGAATCCACCACACTCGAGGCGAAAGAACTCGACCTTGCATCCAATACCATCGTAACGGGCATTCGCATTGAATACGGTGCGGTAGCCGCCGACTTTACGACTCGAAGCGATACAGATTCCTGGACCCATGATGATCTCAAAGAAGAGCACGACGACCTTGACGATGCCAAAGTAATCCTTGGCACAGACGCTCGGAGCGCAGTCGTGCACATGCAGGCAACGTCGGCTTATACGCCCCAAACCGCACTCACCAACAGCGCGCGCGTCGATCTTTGCCGCAACGGCGGCGGCGATAAACTTGAGTCACATGACGAGGACCGCGTCATTCAACGCTGTACCCTACCGCAGGACCTACCGGCAACAGGATCAGTTCCCATCGCCGCTTGCATCACTGCGCTCCTGACCTCGGGTGCCGCAGCCATATGGTTCGCTCGCCTTAGGTCGATCCCAAAGAAGCGCTAGCGCGATAAAAAAGCGGGCGCGCCAGTCCCCCGGCTCGCCCGCTTTCAATCATTTAAATCGCCGTATCTACCCTGCAGACGAAGATCCACCATCAACGATTGCCTGCTCGGACTCAGGAATCCCATCGGCACCCGTGCTCTGTTCTTGCTCCACCTCTTCGCTGATTGCGGAGGCGGGGGTCGAGCCCTTCGCACCCACGATGTAGGCAGCCCCAAATCCTAACGCAATGGCGATCAAGGTCAAAATCACGTAGACAGGCCAATGGCGCTTAATATACGAAAACACGTTGACTCCTTAGAGCTCCGTCTACGAACGGCGGATAACCTCGGTCACGACCTCGGATACCGTGGCAATGTTCGTCGGGTTGACATTGTGGGGCAGGTCGTCCTCGGTACGAGCGCAAGCCAGGCGCGTGCCGTCCACGCCGGCGATGGTGAGGGCTCGGCGGCTCGCCTCGAGCGCGGCGTAGGCATCGGTCTTGGCATAGGGCATCTCGAGCGCGCCACAATCGACATGGAACGACTTGCACACCTTGCTGACCAGGTTCATGATGCGGCGATCGCCCTTGAGCAGCTGCTGTTCGCCCTCAATCGTCACCACCGAAAGCCTACCGGCGCCGACGGATTCAAGATTGATGAAGAATACACCGCGGAGCTTATCGCGATGCGAAGCCAAGAAGGCCTTCATACCGGCGCCATCACAATCCGAGGCGCCCGTTGCCACAAACCAGATATCGTGACCGAGCAGCTCATCATCGCCCATAGAGGCGACAGCCGAGAGCATATCTTCAGAAGAAGCGCCGTCGGAAGACGTAGCGCCGCCCTTCCAGCCATCGTTATCGTCCTCGAAATTATCCCACGAACCGATGCCGCGACCGGACTTCTTGGCATCGTAATCGTCTTCGACGCCCAGCCAATCACTCATGCTGTCCTGTTCGTTTTTCTTTTTACGACCGAACAGGCCGCCCAGGCCGCGCTTGCGAGACTTGGGTGCCGCCGGGGCGGGAGCCGAAATGGTCTCGATCGGCTGAGCGCCCGACGCAACGGGCATAGGAGGCGCAACGGGTGCCGATGTGGGTTCGGGACCCTGAGCGGTAGCAAAGGGGTCGTTGGCCTGTGCGGAGGGGTCGGGAAGGTCGAACAGCGACGTGCGAGACGCAACGTTTGCCTGCTTCATCGACGGCAGCGACGGATCGGGGACCGAAGCCAACGGAGACGAGGAAGGTGCAGGCGACGGAGCCGACGCCGGATCAGGAACATTCATCTGCGGACGCGGCGATGCCTGGGAGGAAATCTGGGCCATAAGGGAATCGACCGTTTCGTCCTGGGTGGGAGCAACATCGGCAACCGTGGCACCGGAACCACTCGGGGTCGGCATGGTGAAAATCTGCGTGGAGTAAGGCCTCGACTCATCTATCTCGGGAGCCTCGGAAACCGCAGGCACTTCTTCCTGCTCGACCTCGGTCGAATCATCTTGCTCGGCTGTCGCGTATTGCTCTTCGTCAGAGTTGGCCTCGACGGGCTCGTCCTCGGCGGCATCTTGGATTTCGGCAGCATCAATAGGCTCGTCATCGTCTGCCGCATCGCCCTGCTCATCGGAAACAGGAAGGGGCTCGGCAATCGCGGTGCCTTGCTTTTCAAACGTTATCGTGGAATCGAACTGCGCGGCATCAAACGACATGGTGCTATCGACGTGCTGTTGAGCCTCGAAAGACGTTGTCGCCTCAACAATATCCGCGGACGTCGGCTGCTGGGACTCAAAGGACGTTGTAGCTTCGGCGGCATCGACGGGCACGGACTGCATAGCCTCGTTCTGCTCGAACTCTTGCGCCGCGAGCTCACGTGCCGCCTCGGCTGCCTGCTGCTGAGCGATAGCCTCCTGCTCGGCAGCCTCGCGTGCGGCAGCGCGCTTCTCCTCGAAATCGTCGACAAATTTCTTGCCCTTTGCAAGCGCACTCTTAAAGAAGTTGGAAGCGCTGGCGCCAATCGAAGAGAACGCGGATGCGATATCGGCATGGGGCGTTGCCGCGGGAATCTCGGCTGAGAAATCAGTATCGCTCTCGTAAGACACGAGCCTCGGCTGTTCAACGTAATCGTCGTCAGACTCGTCCGCAACGTCTTGCGCCGGCGCGGCGGGAGCCAAAACGTCCAGTCCTGCAGCGGGATCGATCGCGGACACTGCCTCGGGCTCGGCAACGGCAGCGGCAACCGCGGCAGACTCATCATCCACGGTGGCAACGGGCGCAGGCGCAGTCACGACGGGGACAGGCTCGGACTCAAACGTCGGCTCCTCGCCCTCCTCGTAATCGAGCGTGCAGGACTCGGGAAGCATTCCGAGAGCACGGATGGCATCCGAACCAAAACGGATGTTGCCGGCGGCATTGCGATAGAGCTTGGGCTCGGGGTCGGGCGCGACAGGCTCCTCCGCCGGCTCGACAGCGGGAACCTCGTCATTGAACTCTTCGGCCTGGACAGCCTGATTCTGATCCTCGGGCACAATGGCGCCAATCAGCGTCTCGTCGGCAGACGCACCCTCAAAGCCCTCGATCTGCTCGTCGAAAGCCTCACCCTGTTCGGGCTCGGCCTGAGCGTCGGGAGCAATCGGCTGACCGAACTCGTCCTCGGCGTAGGTGGGCTCTTCATACTCGATGGTGTTGCCGTAGTCGTTTTGCTGCTGGGCCGCGGCATACTCCGCCGCTGCGCGCGCCATTTCCTCGGCACGACGCTTTTGCTCCCCAAAATAGGTATCGAACGGAGCATCGTCGGGAAACTCGTTTTCGCCCTGGAAGGGAGCAACGTTGTCCATAACGCCGAGCATAGCGGCGACAGAAGACTTGTTGCACACCGCGCCGGACGTATAGGGAAGAATGTGGCGGTTAGAGATGATGTTTGCCGCGTTGGCAAGTGCAACGAGGGAAGCGAGGATCGCGACAATCCACAGCAGAACCTTGAGCGCGCCGGGGAGCGGCAGGATACGCAGGATGGCAACGGCAGCGGGGGCAACCGTGGCAACGGGCAACAACTTGGCGATGAGCGCACGATACGAAGCATAAGGCTCGCGGGCAAGCAGCTCAGCGCGGGGAGAGTCGTAGTGTGCGACAACGACCACCGGGCGGTTGCGCGGAGACGCAAGCGGGCCCGAGGCCTTGTGGTAGGCGATGACATTTTGGCTCACGCCCGTCTTGCCCAGGCGCGAAACCACGGGGTGGCCCGTGCGCTCGAGCACGTAGAGCACGGCACCGACAATGGCCAGCAAGGTGCCGACCAAGCCGATACCGCCGCCGATGCCCATCAGCAGGGCGCCGGCAAACGCAAGAATACCGGTAACGGCAAATGCCAACCTACTGGGCGCCGAGGCATTGAACTCCTGAACCTCGGGATCAAAGCCGTGGTTGCGGAAGATCTGAGCGATATCCTCGGCAGCCAAGCGCTCTTCTTCACTGCATGCCGGCGTAATGCCGGTGTTCTGCAGCAGGTGGTTAATATAGTTCTGGGTGTTCGCCATGTGCGCTCCACATCCATAATCCGACAAATAGGCCCAATGCATGCACATTAGAACCGTATATAGTCGAAAGTATACCCCGAGCGAGCGCAAACGACCGAATTCGGGCCATCTTAACGCCCCGAGCGGACAAGGATATAGCCTAATCTCCATATCGGACTAAAATCATGGCAGCAAACCACCTTCTCATGCGAGGACTCTATGACGGCAAGCGACACGACCGCGACAATTAAAAAGGGGAATTCGGAGCCTAGTTTCGATAAAACGGCTCAGCGCATCCTCAATCTTTTCTTTGTGCTCAACAGCTCCCCCGAACCGCTGACGACCGAGCAGATCGTCTTGGATTCTGACCTGGGATATGGCTCGGGCAACATCGACTCGGATAAGCGCAAGTTTCGGCGCGATCGTGACAAACTGCTCGAGCGTGGCATCTTAATCAAGGAGGTTCGCCCCGCCGGTGCGCAGGAGACCGAGGAAAGCTCGTGGACAATCGACCGCGAGCACACGTTTGCCGCAGGTGGCCTCATCACCGCAGACGACGCCGACATCCTACTCAACGCCATCGACCAGACGCTAGCGGCCGGCTCTTCCACCTTTGCCGCGCCGCTTGCCGATATTCGCTCCAAAATTGCCTACCTCACCGGTGGGACGGCGGTGGACGAAGCACCGATCCGCCGCTCTCCCGCCGTCGATGCGGTATGGAGTGCCTTTGCCGAGCGTTGCGCGCTGCGCTTTTTGTACCAAAACGGACGCGGCGAGCAACGCGAGCGGACCGTTTGCGTCTACGGCATGTTCGAGCGCGAGGGCGTGGCGTACTTCTGCGGCCTCGACAATGTCACCGACGACATCAGGACATTCCGCTGCGACCGTATCGTTCGCGCTTGGCGTCCTTCGAAGGCCTACGCCATCCCTGCGGACTTCAATCTCAACGATTACTTATTCTTTGAGTTCGATTTTGCCGACCGACCGCCCGTTGCAGCTACGTTCTCGTTCGCCCCTCAGACGCAGATCGATATGATCAACGGTCTCACGCGCGGGCGCGGCGAGCTCGCACACACCGATTTGGGATGGACCTGGACCGTTGACGTGCGCGACCTTGAAGCCGCCGCTTCATTTTGCATGGCCCACGCCATGGACGGCATGAGGCCCGTGGCCCCCAAATTGCTCAAACAGGCGTGGAACCACCTCATTGAAAGGACGGTGCACGAGCATGCCCGTGCGTAAACTCACCAGCGAGCAGAAGCTCTCGCGCGCCATCGACATCATGGAGGCCCTCTACGCCGCCGGCGAGAACGGCATGACTCGAACCGAGATTTGCAGTCGCTTTAACATCACGGGGGTGTCGCTCGACGAGATTCTCGAGATCGTCTCGACGCTCGCTGATCGAGAATCGGGCGCGCGCATCATCTGCGAATGCCACGGCGAGCGTGTGGTCCTCACCGGTGACGCCGGGCGTGTGCTACCGCTGCGCCTGAGTGCCGCCGAGGGCGCTGTGCTCAACCATGAACTTGAATCGTTGGGGATCGAGCCGCAGACGGCGGCTCGGATTCGATCTGCTCTTCTACCCGAAGAGCTCGGCTATAACCAGCGCGTCTTTGACACCGTCAACCGCGGGTCGCACTGGCAGCAGCTGAGCTGCGCCATTCAGGACGGCGTTCGCTGTCGTATCTCGTATCGCTCGATGGACGATGCACGGCCACGCGAGCGTCTGGTCGACCCCTTGCGCATTACGGCAAACGGCGACCAAACATACCTGATTGCCTGGGACATCGCGGTCGATGAGCAGCGCACCTATCGCATGGATAAAATCGAGGGACTCGCCCTGACGGAAGACTCCGTCGTTCCTCACGCACCGGACGTTGCATCCCTCCACGATTCCCTTGCCCGGACGCAGCGTAGCGCAAAGCTCTTGATGCCATTCGATATGGCGGAGCATCTGGACTGGGCCGGCGTCACCCTCATCGAGCGCGGCGGGGCAGACACGGCAACGCTAACCGTGCATTATGGCTCCGAGCGTTGGCTACTGAGCCAGGTAATCGCAGCGGGCGGGGCCATCCGCATCTTGGATGACCCCGCCCTGTCAGAGCGTCTGTGCGATATGGCAAAATCCCTCGTCTGTCCGCTTTAGCGGCGCCGTTCGTGGCGTGCGCGCCACAGCTGTAGATAGTGCCCGATTTGTGCCGATTCGATGCGCTGATAGGAACTCGTGGGCAGCGACGTTAAGAATTTCTTGCCGTAGCCCTTCGTCACCAGGCGCGGGTCGGCCAAAATGAGTACGCCGCAATCGGTCGATGAGCGAATGAGGCGACCGGCTGCCTGCTTGACTTCAAGCACCGCCTCGGGCAGCGAATAGCGCGCCCAAGCTCGATCTTCGCGCAGATTGCGCTCGCATGAGAGCGGGTCTGTGGGGCTCGAGAACGGCAGCTTGGGAATGATGACGCAGCGCAGCGTCTCGCCGCTGGCGTCAAACCCTTCCCAAAAGGCCTTAAGCGCAAAGAGTGACGAGGTCGGTTCGTTGATAAAGCGATCGCGCAGACGGCGAGGGGACGAGTTGCGCTGCTGGCAGTTGAGTTCCAGACCCGCACGGGCCATCTTGGGCTCAACGCGGGCGTATAGGTCTTCCATGTCGCGCCGATTGGTGAACAGCGTGAGCACCGAGCCGCCCATGGCAAGATGCGCGTCGACCAGCACACGCTCGAGCGCCGTAAGATAGCTCTCACGATCGCGCGGATCGGGGATATCGCCCGCAACGACTACAGCCATGTTCGAATCGAAGTCGTAGCTCGAGTCCAAGTGCAGCGATGAGGATGTCGAGGCACTGATGCGATCGAGGCCGACGGCGTGGTTAAAGTGCTCAAAGCTCTTGGAAACCGTCATGGTCGCCGATGCAAAGATAGCCGTGTGGACCTCGGGCAGCCACTCGGTTGCCAAGGCCTCGCCAATATCGATACGCTCCGCGGTCATCGACTCGCCGCCGGCACGCAGCCTGCGATTGACTTGCAACGAATACACGTAGTGCTCATCGGTACCGTCAATGATGAGCTTGAGGTTCTCGGCCAGCTCGTGCAGGCGGCGCGAGATTTCACCCAGGTCGACAACAACCTCGGGCTTGTCGGCGGCGACGGCTTGTACCAGCGCGTCGACGCTCTTGTCAGCTTGCTCCAATGCGTCGATGGCAGCGTAGGCCGACTGCAAGAAATCATGCCAGTCGTCAGATTCGCGCAGCTCGGGGCCGATCCATAGGTTCGCATTGTCATAGCCCCCGCGGGCACGGCGGCCAAGCTCGCGAACGCCATCGAACACGTCGGCGATCGCCATGCTCGCACGCGCAACCGTCGAGGTCGCTTTGGCAGTAAGGCCCAGATAGAGCGTAGAGCCCTCCGAGGTTGCCAAATCGCGGGAAACCTGGCTCAGCGCACCGGTGCTCGAGCCGCCCAGGCGCTCAAACAGAACGCGCGATTCATCCGACGACACCACGCGCGCCCATTGACGGCGTGCCTCGCGCTCGATGGAATGGGCCTCATCGATCACCCAGTGACGAATCGGAGGCAAGATTCTGCCCTCGGCCGCAACATTGCGGAACAACAGGGAATGGTTGGTGACCACCACATCGGCATGCGCCGCGCGGCGGCGGGCGCCGTGGACCAGGCATTTATCAGGGAAAAACGGGCAGAGGCGACGGGCGCACTCGCGCGACGCCGTCGTAAAGTCGGGACGGTTGACGCTGCGCCAGCGAATGCCAAGCGAGTCGAGGTCGCCATCGGCCGACTGACACACGTACGCCATGATGACCGCGACTGCCGTAAGCGTATCGGCAGGATCACGCTTAGTCGTAATTTCGACTTGGCCGCGGCTCATGCGCTCAAGCTTGCGCAAGCATGGATAGTGGTCATAGCCCTTGAGGGCGCAAAACGATAGGCCTCCGTCCAGCTGCTCGGCAAGTTTGGGCAGCTCATGATACATGAGCTGGTCGGCGAGATTATTCGATTTAGTCGCGATACCAACCGTGATGTTGTTGCGGCGTGCTGCCTCGGCAAAAGGCACCAGATAGGCCATCGATTTGCCGACGCCTGTGCCCGCCTCAATTACACGATGAGTGCCCGTGACCAGCGCATCGCGGACCTCGAGCGCCATCGCGATCTGCTCATCACGTGGCTCGTAGGTGGGATACATGCGATTGACCAGGCCACCCGGCGCATAGTCTGCCTCAATCTCCTCACGACTCGGCATCTTGAGGACCGGCAGTTCATCGGCGTCCACCCGATCGTCGGCGCGATCGGCCTTGAGAACGTCAGCACGAGCGACGCTGAGAGAGAAGATAGAACCAGGGTTCTGCCCCGCCAAGAATGAGAAGATAGGACGATAGGACCAAGGCACACCCGGGTGCATGTCGGCTAGGCGCGCCATGAGGCCCTGGGGCAAGTCGGTGAGCGCCACGAGCAACACGCGCCATACGCCACACAGGGCGTCGACGTCGGCATTGGCACGGTGTGATACCGAGTCACAGCCAAACAGATCGGCCATAAAAGACAGCTTGTGCGAGGCCAGGCGCGGTAGCGCGATGCGCGACAGCGCCAGCGAATCGATCCAAATATCGCTCACGTTGACGCCGCCTTTGACCGACTCGATAAACGAGCGGTCGAACGTGGCGTTATGTGCGATCACCGGGCAACCACCGACAAAATCGGCGAGAGCGGCGACGGCCTCAACGGCCGACGGGGCATCTGCCACATCGGCATTTGTAATGCTCGTGAGCTCGGTAATCTCGGTGGGAATCAGCTGCTTGGGATGCACGAAGGTATCGAAGCGGTCGATGATCTCGCGGCCCGAAAGACGGGCCGCGGAAATCTCAATTAACTCGTTGTCCTGTACCGAAAGACCCGTGGTCTCGGTATCGAGGACGATAACGTCCTCTTCGATGAGGCCAAACGATTGTGTCTTTGCGCGTTCTGCAAGCGTGGCATAGGAGTCGATGACAAACTGTGGCGTTCCAGGAGATACAGCGTCCTCGATTAGCATGCAACGCCCGCTCGACGGAGACCCATACGGATTAGGCTGTCGCACACCTGCGGGAACGTCATGTCGTCGGTATGGCGAATCTCGTCAGGATACAGTGACGTATCGGTCATGCCGGGGATGGTGTTGGTCTCGAGAATGACGGGGCCGTCCTCGCTCACGATAAAATCGCTGCGCGAGATGCCCAAGCAACCGAGTGCCCTATGGGCCGCACAGGCAAGTTCCTGGGCACGCGCATAGTTTTCGGGCGAGATCTGCGCCGGAATACGATGGATGTCAGTGGGATCGACGTACTTTACGTCCAAGTCGTAGAACTCGCAGTCCTCGGGCTTACGAATCTCGACGATCGGCAGGGCGCGCACGTCGTCCTCACCGTATACGCCGACGGTGATCTCGGTACCCTCGATGCACTTCTCGATCAGCACTTTGTCGCCGTACTCAAACGCCTTGGCGATTGCCGCGGGCAGCTCGGAGGACTCATGGACCAAGGAAATGCCATAGCTGGAACCGTTGACGGCCGGCTTCACAAAGCAGCGCTCGCCACAAACCTCGACGATATGATCGGTATCGACTTCATCGCCCACCTCGAGCGCGAGGCCGGGGGCAATGGGAATGCCCGCCTTGGCGTACAGGAGCTTAGAGACCTCCTTGTCGGCACCGCAGGCGCTGGCAAGCACGCCCGAGGCCGTGTAGGGGATACCCAGGGTCTCCATGGCACCCTGCATGGCGCCATCCTCACCGCCGGCGCCGTGCATGGCGATAAATGCCACATCGAAACCGCCGGTCGCCATGGTTACCATAAAGTCATCGGCGGCGGTGTCGAGCAGCTCCACCGAGGTGTAGCCGGCTTCCTTCAGTGCCGCCACGACGTTCTTTCCCGAGTTGAGCGAGATCTCGCGCTCGGCGGAATGACCGCCCGCCAAGACCGCTACGTGCATGTTCTCTAGGCTTTTACCCGGCATGGGCAGACTCCTCCTCTATAATTTCTGCAGCTGATACCATATTGTAGCGATACACTCTACGTTTCCCCAAAATCGAAAGGCTTCCATGAATCCCAGGACTAAATCTCAGGACATTCGCGACTTGAGCCAAAACGATATTCGCGAGCTCGTGGCCGAACTTGGCCAGCCCGCCTTCCGCGCAAAGCAGCTCATCGAATGGGTCTTTGAGAAGAACGTTTGTTCGTTTGACGATATGACCAACCTTCCTAAGGCTTTCCGCGAGCAGCTTAAAGGCGCTTTCGCCTTTGACACGCCGACTGAACTCACCAAGCAGGTTTCCAAAGATGGCTCTCGCAAGTATCTGCTCGAGTACCACGACGGCATTTCCGTCGAGACCGTCGGCATGCCCCGTCGTAATAAGCTTTCCGTCTGCGTTTCCACCCAGGCAGGCTGTGGCATGGGCTGCGCCTTTTGCGCTACTGGCCTCAACGGCCTCAAGCGCTCTCTGACCGCTCAAGAGATCGTCGACCAGGTACTTCATGTATCCAACGACTTTGGCGAGCGTGCCACGAGCGTTGTCTTCATGGGCCAGGGCGAGCCGTTTGCCAACTACGATGAGGTTCTCAAGGCACTGCGTATCCTCAACGACCCCGATGGCATCGGTATTGGAGCGCGCCACCTCACGGTATCGACCAGCGGTGTTATTCCCGGCATTCGCAAATTTGCCGATATCCCCGAGCAGTTCACGCTTGCCGTTTCCCTGCACTCCGCCATCCAGTCGACGCGCAATAAACTCATGCCCGGTGTTAAGAAGTACACGCTGCTTCGCCTTCACGAGGCGCTTCAGCTCTACACCGAGAAGACTGGCCGCCGCCCGACCTATGAGTATGCCATGATTGAAGGCGTCAACGATACGAATCCCGAGATGCAGGCGCTCTGCGACTTCTGCGAGGGAACGCTGTGCCACGTTAACCTGATTCAGCTTAACGACATCGAGGGCAGCCCGCTCAAGCCGTCGCCGATTCATAAGGTTGAGGATCTTCAGCGCCGCCTTGAGTCTCGTGGCATCGAGACCACAATCCGTAATTCTCGCGGCAATGATATTGATGCCGCCTGCGGACAGCTGAAGCAGCGCTTCAAAGTTCAAAAGAACGCATAGGGGAGTCACACCCCAAAACGTTTCATGTGAAACATCGAGCAGCCCCGGTTGCAGGATATGCAACCGGGGCTGTTTCATTTATTGACCTCGATTATGAATCAGCTGCTACTGGCCCCATTAATAACAGCCAAAATATGGGGTCCTTGTCGTGTGAATCAGACAAGGACCCATCAAAAAATGCTGGGTAATTGTTAGGTACCTAATAGCCTACATTTTCCCATTGGTTGCTAACCCAACCTTGATTAATCTTGGGATTCTTCGTTACCTGAGCAGTACGCATGGCAACATCTTCTGTCATAACATCCATTTTCTTCTTGGACGTATCAACAATATCTTGCGCACCACGAAGCAAACGACCTCGGAGCTCATCGTCTGTCGCAATCTTATAGCCAGCAAAGGCACCAGCCGCAACAGTCGTCGCCAATACAATCGCAGTTAAAATCTTATTCCTCATCTTGGTCTCCTTGATCAAACTGAATCATTTCACCAAGAATGCGAGAGAGCTCTTCCTCGTCTTTAAACTCAATCTCAATCTTATTCTTTCCACGTGAGCTCTTCACACGTACGTTGGTATTAAATACCTGACGAAGTACGCGGGCAGCCTTTTTAAAAGACTGAGGCGTTGCAGACCGCGGCGTCTTAGGTGTCTCTCCGGCAGAAAACAACGGAGCAAGATTTTCTGTCGCTCTAACGGAAAGGCCCTCTGCAACAACCTTCTCAGCAAGTCGAATTCGAGCATCCTCATAGGGAACTGCAAGAATAGCACGTGCATGACCAGCTGTAAGTTTACCCTCAAAAATCATCTGCTGAACAACTTCGGGGAGATCGAGAAGGCGCAGCGAGTTTGTAATTGCAGAACGTGACTTGCTTACCGCCTTCGACAATGCCTCCTGGGTCATACCGCTGGCATCAATGAGCTGGCGATACCCCTTAGCCTCTTCGACGGGATTCAGATCAGAACGCTGAAGGTTTTCGATAAGTGCAAGAGCCAGCATCTCTTCATCATTAACATCTTTAATGATGACAGGCAACTCCTCAAGACCAGCAAGCTTTGATGCCTGGTAACGACGCTCACCTGCGATGATCTCATAGCCGTTTCCATGCTTGCGAACCAAAAGCGGCTGCAAAACACCATGTTCTTGGATTGACTCGCTCAACTCGCGAAGTTCAGTTTCGTTAAAGTGAATTCGTGGCTGATTTGGGTTGGGAACGATATCCTCAATAGGTAGTTTTGTTTCAGATGCAGCATTTGAAGCAGATGCAGCCGAACCACCGGTCTCATACTCGGCCTCTGAGACCAAAGCATTGAGTCCACGTCCCAATCCTCCACGTTTCTTTGCACTAGGCACGCTTGATCACCTCTTTTGCAAGGTTCATATATGCTTTTGCACCCTTATTTTGTGGCGCATAGGTAATTACCGGCTCTCCAAAAGACGGAGCTTCGGAGATTTTAACTGTACGAGGAATCAGTGTCTTAAACGCCTTATCACCAAAGTACGATTGAACTTCCTCAACAACCTGATTCGACAGAGAAGTACGCGAGTCATACATAGTCATAAGCACGCCATAGGTGTCTAAGCTCTTGTTCAGACGTGATTTGACCATCTTCATTGACTCAAGCAGCTTCGTAACACCCTCAAGTGCGTAATACTCGCACTGGATCGGAATCAATACGCTATCTGCTGCAGTCAAGGCGTTAATAGTAAGCAGGCCGAGCGATGGAGGACAGTCAATAAAAATGAAATCGAACTCATCCTGAATCGGCTCAAGCAAATCTTTGAGGCGTGTTTCACGAGCTATTGCGCTTACGAGCTCAATTTCAGCGCCTGCAAGCTGAATTGTAGCAGGAATTACGAATACCTTTTTGCAATTTGTATCAAGAACAAGCGATTCTGCCGGCACATCATTCAACAATGCATCGTAGATGCAGTGATCAAGGTCTTCTTTTTCAATTCCAAATCCACTGGTGCTATTTCCCTGCGGATCAAAATCGACAATCAGTGTCTTACGACCCTGCTCACCCAATGCTGCCGCAAGGTTTACAGCCGTCGTCGACTTACCAACGCCGCCTTTTTGATTGATGATTGCAATGATACGCGTGTCTTTTGCGCTCTTAGAGCGCTTAACGTCGCGAAATCCCACGGTCCCTCCTGGTGTGTATTAAAGCTGTCAAACGGAGGATGTTTCACGTGAAACATTCCGAATCGATATCAACTGCCATGTTTCACGTGAAACACTGCAAGTTGTTAATATCCATTATGTTTCACGTGAAACATCTAGGCAAGCGGATTCTTCTTTGCCATGCCATTTGCACGGGGCAATGAAACAGATGCCGGATGACTCTTTTTAAGAACAATAAACTCCCTGTGGCCCAAGCCATCAGGCAAATCGATTGCGTCATTCAGAAGCAAAGTGAAACCGCAGATCTTAGCTGCTGACATGCCGGAAGCAAGCTCCTCATCCGAAGGATTGCCCTTGGTGATAACAAATAACCCTCTATCCTTGAGATACGGAGCCGCATACTCAACAAGAATCGGTAGAGGGGCCAGTGCGCGTGCGGTTACGACAGAGAACTGCTTCTTATGGCTTCGAGCATATTCTTCAAGACGATAATGAACCGCATGAGCATGTTTCAATCCAAGAGCATGAACAAAAGAATTAACGGCATAAACCTTCTTGCCAACAGAGTCAATATAAGTAGCTTTACGATGCGTGGTTATGGTTAAAGGAATACCAGGGAAGCCAGCACCTGTTCCCATATCGAGCAAAGCCCCCTCAGGAGCCTTATTGATATAGGGGAGCAAAACTAGTGAGTCGAGGATATGAAGTATCGCAGCATCTTCTACGTTAAGGATACGGGTAAGATTCGTTGTCTTATTTGTTTCCAGAACTAAATCCAAATGCTGAATACATTTCCTCAGCTCAACATCAGTTACGCTCAAGGAATACTCATTGCAATAGGAAGTTAGACGACTCAACATCTCGTCAGCTTGCTGATCAGTAAGCACTAACAACGAAAGCTCCTTTCTGACAAAAATCAGTGTATCGAGAACTTTTGACAAAAAAAGGGGACGTGGAAACCACGTCCCCTAAGCATAAGCTCGAGTAGATTATCGAGCAACAATCACAACATGGCGATCGGGATCAGAGCCCTCGGAATGAGTGTCAACGGCATCGTTGCCGCGAAGGGCAATGTGAACCAGTCGACGCTCATAGGCATTCATGGGCGGCAAGGAAACACTCTTATGAGTGCGAATGGCGCGCTCGGCAGCAGACTGCGCCATGGAGGCAACCTTGTCCTGACGGCGGCTCTTGTACCCCTCGACGTCCACTACAACCGGATACCTAAAGCCAAGCTTGCGGCTCACCAGCAGCGAGAACATAACCTGAAGGGCATCGAGGGTACGTCCATGACGCCCAATGAGAACAGCAAGATCCGGAGCCGTTACATCCAAAATCAGCTCACCCTCGTCGCCCTCATACTCATCGATAGGAGAGTTGGCGGCATCGAAGTGCGAAAGGATGGAACGCAGGATGGAAATCGCGACATCGGCAATGGTGTCGAGCTCCTCGTCTGTCAGCTCTTCACCAGCCTTGTAGCGCTGTGCAATATCGGGATAATCGCCCGCGACCTGCGGGGCAACCTCCTCAAGCATATCCTCGATGATCTCTTCAGACATAACGTACTCCAAAAGTTAGGTACCTAAATAAGATTACTGTCCCACTACTTCTTCTTGTGCGGGCGCGGCTTCTTCTCGCGACGAGTGACCTCGACCTGCAGCGGAGCGTTCTTAAGACGCTCCTCCTCATCGGCCTTAGCCTTGTCGATAACCTTCTGCGTCACAAAGATCTGCTGGATAACCTGCCAGGCAGAGGACACATCGTAGTACAGCAGAACGCCGACGGGCAGGCTCCAGCCCATCCAAAGCATCATGACCGTCATGACAACGGCCATCATACGCATGCTCTGCGCCTGCTGGCCGGTCTGATTGCGCGACATATAGAGCTGCGGAATCAAGGTCAGGACGGCAAAGAGGATCAGGCAGATCAACGCAGGCAGTGCGACCATAAAGCCATCGGCAAAAGAGGCGCTCGGCGTGGTGGTCAGGTCGGGCAGAATATTAAAGAACGAGAACGTGCCGTCGTTAAAGTAGTCCGGCAGGTTACGCAGCAGCGTAAATAGGGCGAACAGGACAGGCATCTGGATCAACAGCGGCAGACAACCAGCCATGGGGTTGAACTTGTTCTCGCTGTAGAACTTCTGCATCTCCTCGGCCTGACGCTGGGGATCGTCGGCATAGCGCTCCTGGATCTCGAGCATCTTGGGCTGCAGCACCTGCATGCGAGCCGTCGACTTGGTCGACTTGAGCATAAGCGGCGTCAGCAGCAGACGGATGATGACCACCAGGATGATGATGGACAGGCCCCAGTCGACCGCAAAGGTCTGGATGAGCTTGAGCAGCTCGAAAAGGATGTTAACGATCCAATCCCACATGTAAGTTTTCCTCCGATAGCGAGTGCCCGCTAAGGCACAGGGTCATAACCGCCGACGTGCAGGGGATTGCAGCGAGCGATGCGCCTCACGGCAAGCCAGCAGCCTCTCAAAACACCGTACTTCTCAATCGCCTGGATGGCGTATTGCGAGCACGTTGGGTAATAAATGCAGGCGTCAGGCAATAAGGGCGAAATAACCTGTTGATATATGCGAATAGGAGCGATGGCAACACGTCGCAAAACGTGATTGCTCATCGCTCCTCCCCGGCAACGCCGGCGCGTTTCATAAGCGAACGCAATGCCTTGTCCATCTCCTGCGGCGAGGAATCCCTCGTCTTGGGAGTTGCGAACAAGATGATGTCATAACCAGCAACGGGAAATCCACAGCTGCGGGCGGCCTCGCGCATCACACGCTTAGAACGGTTGCGCACGACTGCGCAACCGAGCCGTTTAGCACCAACGAAGGCGACCCTTCCGGAGTCGCCTTCGCCAACCGATTCACATATGGTCATTCGAATCAGAGGGTGATTGAAACGACGCCCCCGACTGAACACATGCTCGAAATCTTGCCGAGACTTAATAGTCTTCATGCGAGATGTGTGTATCGCTGCTAGACAGTGAGACGCTTGCGGCCCTTGGCGCGGCGACGGGCGAGCACGGCACGACCGCCCTTGGTGGCCATACGGGCACGGAAGCCATGGGTCTTGGCACGCTTACGCTTATTAGGCTGATACGTACGCTTCATCTTAAGTTCCTCCTGCTGCATTTCGAGTGTCCGCGGGGGCGCGGACGCAGATATAGACACGTGAGCTTGAAGATTGTAGGGAAATCAATGTTCAAATGTCAAGAAATCAAAGGTAAAAGGTTGCGCAGTTCACACGGTTCCCCCATAAGCCGAGCTCGATTTAGCGGTGCGTGGCAACTTTTCACGATATTTCATCGAGTTTTCAACAGGTCATGTTGGCAATGTTGAGAACTTTTCGTCCGTTTTCCAAAGTTTTCAACAGGTTTTGAAAAGTTGTCGAAAGATGAGAAACATTGCACGGTGAGCTACTATTTGTTCGAAACCTATTGAAAGATTGCGAGCGGCATGTCTGACGACTTTTACACCATGGTCGATTCCGGAGACCCGGCACCCGACAACGAGCACATCACCGGCGTGCGCGAAGAGCGCGACGAAGGCGAGCAGACGACCACGCAGGCGCCAAAAGCCATGTACGCCGCACGCATAGCGGTCTATGACGACATGCTGTCGACGCCGCGCGTCATCGTCATAGATCCGCAAGATGTCCGCACGTACTTGGAAGAGACAACCAACACCGTCTACCAGTGCATGAAAGAACAAGGTGGCCATATCTCGCTCATGGTCATCCGCGAGATTGTCGAAAACTTTATCCACGCGCACTTTGCCGAGCCCATCATCTCGATTCTGGACGGCGGAGACACCATCCGCTTTGCTGATCAAGGACCCGGTATCGACGACAAGGAACGCGCTTTCGACTTTGGCGTGACCAGCGCAAACAGCAACATGAAGCGATACATTCGCGGGACTGGGGCTGGGTTTCCCATGGTGCAGGAATACCTGGAAAATGCCGGCGGCGCCGTGTCCATCGAGGACAACATGGGCAGCGGCACCGTGGTTACGGTAAGTCTGGACCCCAAGCGCGTGCAGGAAATCGAGCGTGCCGGCGGACGCGGTGCTGCCGTGCGGCCCGAGACGGAGCAGCCCACATATCCCCTGCCGGGAGCTTTTGCGCAGCAGCCCATGGCAACGCAGCAGATGCCGCCACTGGGGTATAGCCAGCAGTTCCCGCAGCAGTACCAGCAGGGATATCAGCAGCCGTACCAGCAGATGCCGCAGCAGCAGTACAACCCCTGGGCCCAGCAGATGCCTCCGCAGCCTTACCAACAGTGGCCTCAAAGTTTTCAACAGCAAATGCCGACGGTGCAGAGTTCTCAACAACCAGCAGCTCAAATGATGTATCCTAATGCAGCAAATCAGTATGCGCAGCCACAACCGGACGTGTTCGTAAGCGATCGCGGCAACGCCGCGCTGGGCTATCTGGCGCAAAATCAAGCGTGCGGTGCAACCGATCTGGCGAGGGCGTTTGGAAACTCGGCCCCCACTTGGTCACGCACGCTCAATGACTTGGCGCAGGCCGGCTTGGTCATCAAGCATGGCCAGAAATACCATCTGACCGAACTCGGCGCCGCCCGCGTGCGAGCTCAGGGCTAAAGAACGGGAGAGACAGTGGACGAGGAAGCAAGCATCATCCTGGGGGATGCCATCGCCTTTTGCCAGCGCGACGGCCAAGATGCACGCCTCATCAACATGCTGGGGCAATCGCGCGCCATAAGCCTGACCGAAGATACGCTCACGATCGAGGCGCCTTCGCGCTTTGCCATCGCGCAGCTCAAAAAACATCAGTCGACTATTGAGGCCTATCTGGAAGAAATCGCCTTTGCACCGATTGCACTCGACATCGTGGCACCGCAAGGCGCCGCGACAGAATCCGCTGCCGCGACGGCGCCCGCCACGGCTCCCGCTACTTCCCCGGCGGCGCCGGCCTCCGCAGGCGACGCGCCGACAATCGAGCACCAGCACGGCGATGTTTCCCGTGAAACCATGGCACCGTTGCCGGCCGCGGCGGCGACGTCAACGAACGCACCCGTCACGCACATGCCCATCGCCCACGACGCAGCGGCGGGCGCGGATTCGGGCATTGCAATCAAGAACACGCTCTCGGCCGATGATTTTCGTCGCATGATGAACCAGATGAAGGGCGGAGCGCCGACTAAATCCACGCAAGCTGCGACCCCCGCTTCACCCATGCCAGCACCGACCGTGCCGGCCGAGCAGAATACGGATGGAGCCCCACTCGCCGCGAACTCAAAATTTACCTTTGAGAACTTTGTCTACGGCCCCGAGAACAGCCACGCCTATCGCTCGGCACTCAAGTTTGCCGCCCTCGCGGACGAGCGCGGCACGTGCACATCGCTGTTCATCTACGGCAAATCGGGCCTGGGCAAGACGCACCTGCTGCTTGCCATCAAAAACGAGCTCGCCGAGAAGTCGCCCGAGATCAAGGTCAAGTATGCCAACTCCCAGGCATATCTGGACGACCTGATGACCGAGTTCGACCGCCAAAAGAAGAGCAACGCCCCCATCATGCAGGCGTACCACGGCGTGGACGTGCTCATCATCGATGACATCCAAAACATCATCGGCAAGCGCGCGAGCGTGGACTACTTTTTCCAGCTCATGGACGAGTTCATCCGCAACAACAAGAAGGTCGTCATCGCGGCAGACCGCGCCCCCAAGGACCTGAGCATGGACGAGCGTCTGACCAGCCGCTTCAACGCCGGCATGCTCTGCCTGGTCGCAGAGCCCAGCTACGAGATGAAATACAAGATCTTGCAGCGCTATTACGAGAACACCATCGTCGCCGCTCCCGAGGCAGGCGACGACTCGCTGCTGGCGGCCTATGGGGGCGACGGCGGGCACCTGACCGATGAGCACTTCAAACACATGGCCGAGGTCTCGGGCACCAACATCCGCGAACTCGAGAGCTTCTGCGAGCGCTGCGCCGGCGAGGCGGGCGACCGCGAGCGCGAGGGCGGGGAGCTCACCTTTGATGATATCGACGCCATCGCCAGCCAGTACTTCGACACATCGGCCAAAAAGATTAACGTGCAAACGGTTCAGTCCGTCATCGAAGAGCAGTACGGCGTGACGCACGAGGAGCTCATCGGCCCGCGGCGCAACGCCAACATCGCCAAAGCACGCCACATTGCCATCTATCTGGCAATCGAGATGTGCGAGATGACGACCACGGCAGTGGGCGCCGAATTTGGCAACCGCAACCACTCGACCGTCAGTACAAGCTACAAAAAGGTCCAGAAGATGATCCAGGAAGACCGCACCGTCACCGAAGACCTCAAGTCGCTGCGCGATAAAATTACACTGCGCTCGTAGGGAAATAGAGACACCTGTTGAAAACTTGTCGAAACCACGGGCATAAGGTGTCTAAAACCCAACCCGCGGTGATGAAAAGTTTTGCGCAGGTTTTGAACGTGGAAAACCACCCCCGTTGCACACAGGTTGCTGTCGATTCTCTTTTTGGGTCTGACCTGCGTCTTTGGGAGTAATCAACAGTTTCGTCAGTGCTATTACTATTATTAAGATATTTATATCTATAGAAAGGTATTAAAAGATGAAGTTCACCGTCAGCCAGAGCTCGCTTACACAAGCCATCGGCGTCGTTATGAAGGGTGTCGCTTCGGCATCCACCCTTCCCATCCTGTCGGGCGTGCTCGTTAAGGCGCAAGACGGCATCTTGGAATTCCAGACCTCTAACTACACCATCTCGATCCGTCATCGCATCGCGGCGCATGTCGAAGAAGAGGGCGAGATGGTTATCCCCTGTAAGATGCTCTCCAATATCACCAAGACTCTCCCCGATGCCCCGGTCACCTTTGAGCTGTCCGAGCGCCAGGTGCTGATTGGTTGCGAGAAGAGCTCTTTCCGCCTGAACACGCTCGATGCCAATGACTTCCCCGAGTTTCCGGCCTATGCCATCGAGAGTGCCGTGGAGCTGCCGACCGATATCTTGTCCGAGATGGTCGGCCGCGTGTGGCGCGTCACCTCGACCGATAAGGCCCGCCCCATCCTGGGCGGCGTGCACATGAAGGTCGAGAACAACACCGTGCGCCTGGTGGCGACCGATTCCTTCCGCTTGGCCGTGTGCGATACGCAGGTCGAGACCTCGACCCTCGAGGGCTCCTTTGAGCTCAACGTTCCGGCGGACGCCTTTAACGACGCACTGAACATCATGGCCAGCCAGGCGACCATCATGATCGGGGCTACCGACACCCAGGTCGTCTTCGAGGCCGGCAACACCACCTACGTGTCGCGCCGCATCGAGGGCGTGTACCCCAACTACAAGCAGCTCATCCCCGATTCGTGCGTGACAAGCGTCAAGATCGACGTCGCCGCCTTTAACGCCGCTCTCAAGCGCGTGGCCGTTATCGCGAGCGCCAACCCCGCCGTCAAGTTCGAGATCGATGTCGAGAACGGGCAGATGGGCTTGTCCTCCATTTCCAATGACCAGGACCTTGCGCAGGAGACGATCGATGTCGAGGCCGAGGGCGAGTCGGGTACTATCGCCTTCAACTACCACTACATCTTCGGCTGCCTCAATGCCCTGTCCAAGGAGAAGGAGATCACACTAGAGCTCAAGAGCTACTCGCAGGCGGGCATCTTCAAGTCCTACGACAAGATCAACTACCTGTACCTAGTCATGCCGGTCCGCATCTAGCGCTGCGCCATGACCATATTCGCCCGCGATCTTTCCGTCGCGCACTACCGCAGTTTCGATAGCTATCGCCTTGCCCTGGACGAAGGCGTGACGATACTTGCGGGACCCAACGCGGCGGGAAAGACCAATCTCATAGAGGCGCTGCAGCTGCTGACGAGCGGCGCCTCGTTTAGGCATCCGACCGCAGCCGAGCTCGTCCATGACGGCGTGGGCTCGTGCAAGGTCGAGCTGAGACTCGAGGGCGACGGCCGCGTGCTTGATATGGGATTGAGCGCGGAGGACGGTAAGCGCTCGTTTAGCCGAAACGGCAAGAGATGCTCTGCCGCCGATGTGCGCGGGGTTCTGCCGAGCGTGCTGTTTTGCCCCGACCATCTGGACATGGTTAAGCGGGGCGCCAGTGTGCGCCGCGCCGCCCTCGATGACTTTGGCATGCAGCTGAGCGCACGCTATGCCGATCTTGCGAGCACCTATGGGCGCTGCGTGACCCAACGTAACGCCTTGCTCAAGGAAACCTGGTGCTGCCGCGAGATGCTCGGCGCGTGGAACGATTCGATTGCCCGCGCGGGCTCGGCTCTGCTCGTGCACCGGTTGGCCCTGCTCGACCGGCTGGCGGGCCATGTGCACACTGCCTACGGGCAAGTGGCGTCCGGCGAGGCCGCCAACGTGACCTATGCGTCCACGCTGGGGGATTTGCCCCAGGTCGAGGATCGCGAAGAGCTGAAGGGCTGGGCGTACGAGCGCATGCTGGCCTCCCTTGATGAGCACGCCGACGAGGAAATTCGCCGCGGCGTGACGCTGGTGGGACCGCATCGCGACGAGATCGAGTTTACCGTGGCGGGTCGCTCCGCCCGTTCATTTGCCAGCCAAGGACAGCAGCGAACGCTGGTGCTGTCCTGGAAGGTGGCCGAGGTGGCCGTGGCTCGCGATGTCCTGGGCACCGCCCCACTGCTGCTTTTGGACGACGTGATGAGCGAGCTCGACGGCGAGCGTCGTGGCGCTTTCCTGCGGCTGATCGGCGATGATATCCAGACGGTCATAACCACGACCAACCTTGGGTACTTTACCGATGACCTGCTTGATCGAGCCAAGGTGGTGAGCATGGGTGAGACGTGCTAATTACGAGCGCGAGAGCGAGACGGTCGCCTTCAGTGGCTTTTTGAACGCAGAGCGCCAGCGCATCCTGGCGTCGGCGACGCCTAAGCGCCGTGCGCAGATGGAGGCTGCCGAGGAGTCGCGCGCGGTCTATCGCGCGTGGAACGCGGTGTGCTCGGGCACGCGCGAGGGGCGGCATGTGACGGGGCTGCGCTACCTGCCCGAGTCCAATGAGCTGCTGGTGTATCTCGACTTGCCCTCGTGGACGCAGGAAATGACGCTGTTGCGCGAGATCATCCGCGCGCGCATGGAACGCGCCGGTGCGCATGTGGACGGCCTGGTGTTCAAAACCACCGCACCCGGTCACACGCCGCCCGCCGCCAAGGAGCGCCTGCGCCCGGCGACGACCGAGCGCCCGCCGGCCCCGCACGCCGACCTAAGTGAGGGCGAGCGCACCGAGATCAAGCGCCAAGTGGCGCCCATCGAAGACCAAAAACTGCGCGAGGCCCTCGAGAACGCCATGAGAGCCAGTGCCGAGTGGGCCAAGGGCGTGCAAAGCAAAAAAGAGCCTTAAATCGCATCTGGTGGCCTTGTAGAGCCAAATACCCTCGTTCCCGAGGGTATTTTTTTACGATAAACTAGTAAGGCTGTACACATTTTCTTGACTGAAGGAGGACGTGTGGCAAACGAAAACGATTACGATGGCGGCGAGATTAAGATTCTCGAAGGTCTCGAGGCCGTTCGTAAGCGCCCGGGCATGTATATCGGTTCGACGAGTGCCAGCGGTCTGCATCACCTGGTGTGGGAGATCGTTGACAACTCCGTCGACGAGGCCATGGCCGGTTTCTGCACCGAGATCCAGGTGACGGTCCACGCCGACAACTCCATCACGGTCGTCGACAACGGGCGCGGCATCCCCGTCGACGAGCACCCTGTTAAAAAGATCCCGACGCTCGAGGTCGTCATGACGATCCTGCACGCCGGCGGTAAGTTCGATAACTCGGCCTATAAGGTCTCGGGCGGCCTGCACGGCGTGGGCATCTCCGTCGTCAACGCACTGTCCAAGTGCGTGGTCGTTCAGGTTCGCCGCGATGGCAACACCTACGAGATGGAGTTCTCGCGCGGCAAGACCGTCAAGAAGATGGAGGTCGTGGGCACCTCGGATTCGACGGGCACCACCGTCACCTTCTGGCCCGACGACGAGATCTTCGAGACCTGCATCTACGATTTCGATACGCTGCACAACCGTCTGCAGGAGACGGCGTTCCTCAATAAGAACCTCAAGATCGTGCTGACCGACGAGCGCGAGGCGACTCCCCACGTGGAGGAGTTTTGCTACGAGGGCGGCATCATCGACTTCGTCAAGTTCCTCAACGAGGGCAAGGACGTCCCCGAGGCCTTTAAGGAGCCCATCTACATCGAGGGCAAATCGGACCCGGACGCGCCTGTGGCCAAGATGGGCGAGGTCGAGGTTTCCCTGCAGTGGAATAGCGGCTACGGCGAGAACGTCATGTCGTTTGCCAACGATATCTACACCCCCGAGGGCGGCATGCACCTTGAGGGCTTCCGCACCGCGCTTACCCGCGTGATCAACGATTACGCGCGCAAGCAGAATCTGCTCAAGGAAAAGGACGCCAACCTGACCGGCGACGATGTGCGCGAGGGCCTTTCGGCCGTTATCTCGGTCAAGCTGCCCGACCCGCAGTTTGAGGGCCAGACCAAGGCCAAGCTCGGCAGCTCCTATATGCGTGCGCTGACGCTCAAGATCGTGACCGACGGCCTCGCCGATTACCTCGAGGAGCACCCTAAGCCTGCCCGCGAGATCGTCAAGAAGGCCCAGCAGGCCTGCAAGGCCCGCAATGCCGCCCGCAAGGCGCGCGAGGCGACGCGTCGCAAGAGCCTGCTCGAGACGGCGTCCCTGCCCGGTAAGCTCGCTGACTGCTCGGTGCGCGATGCCGAGCTGACCGAGCTCTTTATCGTAGAGGGCGACTCGGCAGGCGGCTCGGCCAAGGACGGCCGTCGCCGAGACATCCAGGCGATTCTGCCCCTGCGCGGCAAGATTTTGAACGTCGAACGCGTGGGCGACCACCGCGCGTTCTCGAGTGACACCATCCAGTCGCTGATTACCGCGATCGGCTGCGGCGTTACGACGAGTGCCGGCGACGGCGGCGACTTCGATATTGCTAAGGCGCGTTACCACAAGATCATCATCATGACCGATGCAGACGTCGACGGTGCGCATATCCGCATCCTGCTGCTGACATTCTTCTACAAGTACATGCGTCCGCTGATCGATGCCGGCTACGTCTATGTTGCCTGCCCGCCCATCTTTGGCATTAAGGTGCGCAACAAGATCCACTACGTGTATCCCAACGGCCGCCAGCCCGAAGACGAGATCCTACGCGACACCATCCAGAGTCTGGGCCTGAACCCCGACGACAACGACGAGGACGGCAAGGCCAAGGATGGCAAGATCACCAAGAAACGCAAGGGCTATACCGTCCAGCGCTACAAGGGCCTGGGCGAGATGGACCCCAAGCAGCTTGCCTCGACGACGATGGACCCCAAGACCCGCATTCTGCAGCGCGTGTCGATCGAGGACGCCGTGGTGGCAGACCGCGCCGTGCGCGAGCTGATGGGTTCCGAGGTCGGCTATCGCCGCGAGTACATTGAGAAGCACGCCCACGACGCACGATTCTTAGACGCCTAATCCCTGCGGCTTTCCCAGCCACCGCACCTTCGCCCTCAATCGTCGGTCGCGTACCCAAGTACGCTTCCCTCCTCTTTCGAGCGAATCTGCGGCACCTGGAAAAGCCGTCTCCGTCCTAGTGACGGGGACGGGGACTATCTGATTTGAACCACGCAAACCATGAGGAGGTAACGTGGCAGACGATATCAACAATAACGAGGGTATGGACGAGGCCGGCGATGCCGGTATGCCCGATGATCTGAAGCGCCTGCTTGCCCGTGCTGAGCAGGGCGAGGACGGCGATCCGGACGCCTATAACCCCGATGCCGATGATGATGAGGAAGAAGACGACGACGCCGAGCTCGAGGAGAGCTTTGGCGAAGTCGATCGCGGCGCCTCGGCCGGCGAGGATATCAACGGCGGCCAGCTCCAGATTTCGGAGTTTGGCCGCGAGATGAAGCAGTCGTTTATCGAGTATTCGATGTCGGTCATCACGGCGCGCGCCCTGCCGGACGTGCGCGACGGCTTAAAGCCGGTGCACCGCCGCATCCTGTACGCGATGAACGAGAGCGGCATCTACCCCAACCGCCCGCACAAGAAGTCGGCGTGGACGGTCGGCGAAGTTATCGGTAAGTACCACCCGCACGGCGATTCCGCGGTCTACGAGGCCATGGTTCGCCTGGCGCAGTGGTTCTCCATGCGCACGCCGCTCATCGACGGCCACGGCAACTTCGGCAACATCGATGGCGACGGCGCGGCGGCCATGCGTTACACCGAGAGCCGCCTGGCAAAGCCCGCCATGGAGCTTCTGCGCGACCTGCAGAAGGATACCGTCGACTGGCAGCCCAACTACGACGAATCGCTCGCCGAGCCCCAGGCGCTGCCTGCGCGCTTCCCCAACCTGCTGGTCAACGGCAGCCAGGGCATCGCCGTCGGCATGGCCACCAACATCGCCCCGCATAACCTCACCGAGGCGATCGAGGCCACCTGCTACCTGATCGACAACCCCGACGCCACCGTCGACGAGCTCATGCAGATTATGCCCGGTCCGGACTTCCCCACCGGCGCCATCATCATGGGCAGCGCTGGCATTAAGCAGAGCTACGAGACCGGCCGCGGTTCCATCACCGTGCGTGCCAAGGCCCATGTGGAGTCCACCAAGACCGGCCGCAGCCGCCTGGTCTTTACCGAGATTCCCTACATGGTCAACAAGGGCACCCTACAGGAGAAAATCGCCCAGCTCGTAAACGACAAGCGCATCGAGGGCATCTCGGACATGCGCGACGAGTCCAACCAAAAGGGCATCCGTCTGGTCATTGAGCTCAAGAAGGGCGTCATTCCGCAGGTCGTGCTCAACAACCTGTATAAGTACACCTCGCTGCAGACGACCTTCGGCGCCAACAACCTGGCGCTTGTCAACGGCGTGCCCAAATGCCTGAGCCTGCGCGAGATGCTGCAGCACTACATCGACCACCAGGTCGACGTCGTCACCCGCCGCACCCGCTTCGACCTTAAGAAGGCCCAGGCCCGCGCGCATATCCTCGAGGGCTACCTGATGGCCCTTGACCATATCGACGAGGTCATCAGCATCATCCGCTCCTCGCAGACCGACTCCGAGGCCAGCAGCCGCCTGATCGGGCGCTTTGGGTTTACGCCCGAGCAGACCACGGCCATCCTTGAGATGAAGCTCCGCCGCCTCACCGGCCTGGAGCGCGACAAGATCGAGGAAGAGCTCGACGGCCTGCGCCGCGCCATCGCCTACTACGAGGATCTGCTTGCGCACGAGGAGAAGATCCTCGGCGTGATCAAGGAGGAGATGCGCGAGATCGCCCGCAAGTTTGGCGACAAGCGCCGCACCGAGATCACCCACGCCGAGAAGGACCTTGACGTCGAGGACCTCATCGCCGACGAGGACATGGTCGTGACCATCACCCACACCGGCTACGTGAAGCGCATCCCGGTGGCCGCCTACCGCGCCCAGAAGCGCGGCGGCAAGGGCGTCTCCGGCGTGAGCCTCAAGGAAGACGACGTCATCGACGAGATGTTTATCGCGTCCACGCACGAGTACGTGCTGTTCTTCTCGAGCAAGGGCAAGGTCTATCGCCTGAAGGTGCACGAGCTGCCGGTGGGTACGCGCCAGGCGCGCGGTACCGCGATCGTCAACCTGCTGCCCTTCGAGGAGGGCGAGAAGATCGCGAGCGTCATCAGCTGCCGCGAGTTCCCAGCCAACGAGTACCTGATGTTTGCCACCAAGAGCGGCATGGTCAAGAAGACCGTGATGAGCGCATATGACCGCAGCCGCCGCGACGGCCTGATCGCTATCAACCTGCGTGACGACGACGCGCTGCTGAACGTGCGCCGCGTGCGCGAGGGTGACAAGATCATCCTGGCCACCACTGCGGGCAAGGCGATTATGTTCTCCGAGGAGCAGGTGCGCGCCACCGGCCGCGACACCAGCGGCGTTCGCGGTATCGGTATGAAGGACGGCGTGAGCGTTCTGGGCATGGAAGTCACTAACGGCAACGGCGATCTGTTCGTCATTACCGAGCGCGGCTACGGCAAACGCACGCCGGTTGCGGACTACCCGGAGCAGAATCGCGGCGGCCAGGGCGTCTACACCATCCAAATGACCGAGCGTAAGGGTAACCTCGCGGCCATGAAGGCGGTGGGCCCGCAGCACGAGCTGTTCATCGTGACGGAAGGCGCGACGGTCATTCGCGTCAAGACCGACGAGATCAGCCAGACTGGCCGCGCCACCCAGGGCGTCAAGATGATGACCGTCGACGACAGCGACCGCATCTGCGCCGTAGCCCGCATGGAGAGCGACAAGAAGGAGCTCGACGGCGAAGACGCGGAGGAGCCCGCGGAAAACGCCGGCGAGGACGTTTCCGAGGTTACGCCCGAGGTCGCAGACGAGGCATAAAAGAGCTTCTGTCTTGGACATATGGGCCGAGGCTGGGACCGGATGCAACTCGAATGGGCTGCGTCCGGTCCCTTTTTGCGCCGCGCTTAAGAAAAAGGGCCCGTCCCCGGGTTATCGGGGACGGGCCTGCTATCTGCGGCTCTGATGCCTTTTAAATTTCTACATGCCCTCGGCTTCGAAATGGCGGGCAAGGGCCTCTGGGTGGTTGGCGTGCTGCAAGGCGACATCTTTGGCCACGATGCCATCCTTTACGGTCTTGAATAGGGCTTGGTCCATGGTCTGCATGCCGAGCGCGCCGCCGGCGGCAATGACGGAATCGATCTGATGGGACTTTTCCTCGCGGATAAGGTTGCGGATGGCCGTGTTCATGACCATGACCTCAAACACCGGGGTGGTTCCACCGTCGATTGTGGGCACCAAGCGCTGGGCGACCGTAGCCTGCAGCACCATCGAGAGCTGGATGCGAACCTGGCGTTGCTGGTTGGGCGGGAAGGCGTCCAGGATGCGCTCGACGGTATCGGCGGCGCTGGCGGTGTGCAGCGTGGATAGGACCAGCTGCGCCAGCTCGGCTGCGGAGACGGCGGTACTGATGGTTTCGGTGTCGCGCATCTCGCCCAGCAAGATCACATCGGGGCTCTCGCGCATGGCCGAGCGAAGCGCCTCGGCATACGTGGCGACATCCGTGGGAATCTCGCGCTGCGTAATGATGCAGCTGCCGTGGCGGTGCACATACTCGATGGGGTCTTCCATGGTGATGATGTGCCCCTGGCGGGTGTGGTTCATGCGGTCGAGAATGCAGGCGAGGGTGGTGGACTTGCCGCTGCCGGCCGGTCCGGTGACCAGTACCAAGCCGCGCGTAAAGTCGCCCAGGCGCAGCACCTGCTCGGGGATATGCATCTCCTGAGCGTTAGGAAGGCCAAACGGGATCACGCGGATAACCGCGCCGAACGACCCGCGCTGGCGGAAGATGTTTGCGCGAAAGCGGCCGACGCCCGACACGGCAAAGCTAAAGTCGTCATCGTGGTTGACGTTGCCGCGGAACAGCTCGATATCGCGATTGGCGAGTTCGTAAATACCGGCGATGTATTCCTCGGTATCGCCCGGCATGAGCGGTGTACTGTCGGTTCGAACCATAATGCCGCTTTTTTGATAGGACAGGGGAAGCCCCGCAATGATAAAGACATCCGATGCCTTTGCATCGATCATCTGTTGAAGTAATTCCTTGAGCTGCATGAGAGTTCTCCTTATCGGTGTCAGTTGGCGGCGGAGCCGGTCCACAGGGTGTCGGAGTCGGCTTGATCGTTTTGGGTCGTGGTGACCCTCCATTCGTCGATGGAATAGGAAAGATCGTCGGCAAATGTTACGCGGGCGTCGAGCTTTCGTCCGTTGCGAGCACAGATGGTAAACAGGACGGACGTTCCGTCAACGGAGGTGTCGATGTCCAAATCCGTGGTATCGGCGTTGGCCTTTGCGTCCTGTTCGATGACATCGAGCTGCGCACCGATGCCGGAAACAGCCGAGGCCGCATCCGTCCCGCTTGCGTGGGCGGTGTCGTCCAGAACGGCAAGCATGGCCTGGCCGCACGATTCGATGCTGTAGGAGCTCGTGGAGGTAGCGGCTTGGCGCTTTGACATTTCCAGCGCCGCATTGGATGTGGTTGCACAGAGCATGGCAAGTACGGCGAGCAGGAGCACAGAGACGAGCGTGAGCAGGCTGACAGGCCCAATGCGTACGCCTTCGTTGGACTGATGGGACATCTACCTCACCTCGCTAACATATCGGGATGTATCGAGGGAGTAAACCTTGCCCTGGCTGTCGGACACGGTGATGTGCGCGCGCCATAGCGTGCCCGCGCTTCGCTTGGCCTGTGCGGTCTCGCAGGAGACCCTGTAGCCGTCGCGGCCCTTTAAAGCGACGCCGCGTCCCACCTTTTTACCCGCAGCGACGCCGGCGGGGTCGGCGGCGAACTCCTCGGCGGCGTTTTCTGCCACGTTGACCGCCTGACATAGGCGTTCGGACTGTTGAGATGCCGCGATGGATCGGGAAAAGAGCTGTGTCAGGACGCCCATGGACGAAACAAGGGCAACCAGCAGGATGAGCGTCTCGACTACAAATGCTGTAGTCGATTTAATGTGCCGAGAATCGTTGTGTGCGTTCGCCAAGGACATGTCACTCGCCTCCCTGCAGGTAGCGGAGGGCGACTTCGCAGGTGCCCTGATCGGTCGTAACGGTCAAAAGGCCGTTGTCGTACGTAAAGGCAAAGCTCGATGAATCGGTAATATTGCTTGCCTTGGAGGGGGTGTATTCCGTTCCTGCCAGGCTGTATTCCTGCACGATGCTGCCCTTGTAAAGATACAGGCGCGTTTCGTAGGTGCCAGAATCGAGGTTTTGGACAATCACAAGCGATTTGCCCTCGGGACCGTCTCCGACGGCGACGGCGCCCTTGGCGTCGTTGGCGCGCACGATATTGCAGATAAGCTCGATACCCTCGCGATGGGAAACGTTGGCGGCCTGTACGTCGGAGACGTGCCGATACACGTTGACGCCGGCGATCAGGGCCAGCAGTAGTGCGATAAAGAACACGCAGAGCAGCAGTAGCGGGAAGAGCCTGCGATGCTTGCGCTCGGTATTGCTCCGTGCAGAGGCTTCGGATAGCTTGGACAGTGCGGTGATGCGGTTGCTGCCTGCGGTTTCGTCGACATGGCTCATCGCGGCATCACCACCACGCTAGGCACGATATTGTCCGCTAGGTGCTCGTAGCTCACAACGTAGTCGTCATGGTCGATGATGAGGCCGTAGTGCTCTTCGAGGTGCTCGACTGTCTTGGGATAGCTACCCTCTATGGCGCAGCATTGCCGTGCGGAGTTAAGAATGGAATTGCGAAGTGCCACGGCTCCCTGTTCGCGCTGCGCGCGGCGGATAAAAAACGCCCCGCCGGCGATGGCGACAACAAGAAGCACGGCCACCGCGGCGGCTATAATGCCCCGCCGCTTGCGTGCCCGCAGCTCTTTGTCGGTTATCTCGTGAAACATGCGAAAACGTCTTTTCTGCAGCTAGGCGATAGAACCCATGATACCGATGAGCGGCAGCATGACGGCAATGAGCGTGGCTCCCACGGCGACGGTCAAAAACCCGGCAAGTACCGGCTCGACGTTATCGACCACGGCGTCGAGTTGCGAGATGGCATCGTCAAAGAAGATGCCGGCCAGTTGCCCGAGCACCTCGTCGGCGGAGCCGGAGTGAATGCCCACGGTGAGCATGCGTCCGTAGATGGGCTCAAACACGTTGTTTTCGTTGATTGCCTGGCCCAGGCTGCGCGGGTTGTCCAGGCTGACCATGCTCTGATGCGCCCGCTGTAGCTTGGCGCTCAGCTCGTCGTGATCGACCGCCGCCGCTGCGCGCTCCACGGCAATGCCGTCCTGTACGCCCGAGGCGACAAAGGCCGAAAGCGCGCTGGCAAAGCGCGAGACGGCCAGCTGATACATGGCGTCCTTGGTGAGCGGAAACTTTTCGAACATCTTGATAACGCGGATACGGCCGGTTTCGGTGCGCGCGAGTACGGCCACAGCGAGCGCGATAGCCGTGGCCACAAGCACCACGACAAGCGCGATCCAGCCAATCACGGCGGATGCGCCGATCATGGAGAACGAGCCAGACGTGAGAGAGCCGGAGATATTGGAATAGGCGTCGGTGAACGTCGGCAAAATGAAGGCTACGGTAAATATAAGGATGCAGCTCATAATGCACAGGAGCGCTGCCGGATAGACCACGGCGTTGCGCAATTTATTAAAGATACGACCCTCGCTGTCATAGTGGCGTCCCAGGCTGCGCAGGGCGCGCTCAATGCGTCCGGATGCCTCACCAATACGCACCATCTCGACGGCGTATTCTGGAAAAGCGCCCGTGCTTTCCATGGCGGTCGCGAGTCCGGTGCCATGGATGAGCTTGGCATACACGCCGTCGCATACTGTTTTAAAGTGCGACTGCTCGCGTTTTTCCGCAAGCATGTAGACGGCTTCTTCGGTCTGAATGCCTGCGGAAAGCATGGTGGCGATACTGTCGCAAAAAGCGCTGACCGCGCTGCTCTCCAATAACTTTTTCGCCATTTATCTCCCTGCTTTCGTACAAGCTATTTGACAGTGCTCAGTATACATAACGATCGGTGTATTCCTTTCCATCCCCCACGTTTTTGTTATCCCCGCTCGCGGCGAATGTCAGGTCCACGCGCGACCACGTGTTTCTGTCCACGCTAAATTGCGCGCTTTTCCAGGTACCATCGATATAGACCATGATCCACGCATGATAGATCTGGTCGGGGGATACATAGCCGGTGACAATTTTTGTGGGGATGCCCACGCTACGAAGCATAGCGGCTCCCAGGCTGGCGTAATCAAAGCAGATGCCTTTTTTGCTTGTCAGGGTTTTGTCGGGATTGGGGACATAGCCCGTGGCCTGCTTAAGTTTGGATGCCTTGTCGTTGTCGTAGGAAACGTTATCTACCACCCACTGACAGATGTCTTTTACGGCATCGCCCTGGTTTTGGGCGCCTTTGGTCAGTTCGCGCGCTTTTTTAACGCATGCGCTGGTATCGGTGTAATTGCAATACACGTTGGGCACGGTAAAGGGCGCCCATTCACTGCTCAACGCCACCGAGGCAGTTGCGCTGAGCAGCTCGACATAGTTGTCGCCCGAGGTGTTTTGCATCACACGAAACTGATAAACGCCGTCGCCAAACGTGAGGGGGCAAATGATGGCCGCACCGTCCTGCGGCAGGTCGTAGCTGTAAGTAGCCTGCCCGCTGGTGACGAGAAACTTAAGTCGTTGCTGGCTGGCGGCCGCCGCTCCAACGTAGCCGGCGTTTACGCACGAGGTGTCGATAGAGGCGCCGTTGGATGATTGTGCCGCATCGGCATGAAAGGCCGACGGGGAGATATGCTTTGGTGTCGAGAAATCTGCCCCAGAGGTTTCGCCCGACGAGTCCCCGCAAGCGGTGAGCGTTAGCGCGACAAGCGCCAGCAGCACCGCACAGACGATACGTGCCCCGGGACGTGCCCTATGTGTAAAAGAAACGCTCATTCGGTTAAGTATAGACGCTCATGCGCCATGGGTGGCTGCCATTTTGGCCTATGGCAAAAGGTGCGTTGTGCGACGTTATCGAAATGCTGGCCCAGCAATGATGATTAACGTCCAAATTTGGTCTATCTCTATAGTATATTGACTATGACTGATTCTATTGATTTGCGTCGTTCTGCCAGGCGGCGCGTTCAATTTGGTCGTTGGCAGGGCCCGCGTGAGGGCGCGGTGACCTGCTCGGGCGGCATGATCTGCGTGAGGGCGCGGTGACTTGCCGGGTGACGCTATCCCGTGTGAGGGCACGGGGGACCTGTTGGAGTGAGGAACTGTGCGCAAGAACGATCGATTCGAGCAGGAATTGAACGTTGTCGGTGCCGCACGCCGGGCAAAGGCCTTTGGCATCAAGACTATGACGGTTGTTGTGACGGTAGCAATGCTGGTCTCGGGCGTGCCGACAAGGGTGATTGCCGAGGGTCTGCAAGAGGCAGGCGTTATTGCCGCGCAAGATTCGACGGACCAGAGTGCGTCGAGCAGCGGGCAGCAGGAAACTGCTCAGTCGAATACGCAGGAACAGCCTCAGGCGGCGTCCGAGCAAGCGGCTCAGCCCAGCTCGCAGGACAATGCTGCCGCTGCGCAGAATGACTCCCCGTCGGCCCAGCCCGCCCCGTCTGCTCAACCCTCCCAGCAGACGGAAACGGCCGATATCGCCCTCACGCTCAACAACGCCTCCATCACGTACAAGGGCCAGGTTGTTGCGCAGCCGGCCCAAAAGGTGACGGCGCCTACGAGCGACAGCTTTGAGTTCACCGTTCAGCCGGACAACGGTTACAAGCTGAGCAAGGTCACCCTCACGGTTAGCGGCGCCGACCGCGAACTCAAGGCCGATGCCAATGGCTTGTACACCGTAGACGCTGCCGACGTGGCGCAGTCTCCGCGCGTCACGCTCGAGACCGAGCAGGAAAAGGCCGCCGAGCCGGCAAAGGAGGCCACCCCGATCGAGGACACCGAGGGTGTCAGTGACGATAACGCAGCAGCCGATCAGGCTGAGAACAAAAAGTCGGACGAGAAGGACGTTAATGCCGTAGATGTCGCGGCACCGGCTGACGCTAAGGAGGAGAAGTATACCGTTGAGGTTGGCGGGACGGTCCCTATTGACGGCAGCTCTAGCTTTTTCAATACCTGGGAGTCTGATAACGAGTCGATTGCTACGGTTGACGACGCTGGCAATGTGACTGGCGTGGGAGTCGACACGACTACCATTAAGCACACGTTTGGTTTAATTCCCAGAAGTACCGAGACTTTCACCGTCCAGGTCACGCCGGCCCAGCCCAAGATTTCCGGCGCGGATACCGTCAAGAAGGGCGATTCTACTACCTTTACCGTATCCGGCTTTGAGCAGGGCCAGACCGTTCAGTGGATGTCCGCAGACAGCAATATCGCTACTGTTGACGCCAACGGCCAGGTGACTGGCGTCCATGTTGGCAAGACCAATATCACCGCTTACACCACTAACAAGCAGAGTGTTTCCAAGCAGATCGAAGTCAAGCGCGACGATTCGCACGGTGGCTATTATGTCTACCTTTACACCAAGGCCGAGGGCGACACGGATGGCCTTGCGCTGGAGGTTAACAGTAGGGGCTGGTACACCATTGGCCGCGTTTGGGTCAAGGATATTGCCCAACCCTGGGGGAGATCCGGGTACGCCACCAGCGGCACGAACTACGATAAGACTATTGAGGCTCTCCGCGACTCGGACAATATCGACCTTTACGGTGTAAACAGCATTGACATCAAAGATATTGACTGGGCTAAGTTCGGCTTAAAAACGGACAATGGAGCAAATGATTACGTCTATCCCGGTGAGTGGACCTGGCATCTTGACGGTTATGTCAAATTAGATAATTCCGGTTCTTTGGTCTTTCATTACAAGGATGTGGATACCGACGATCCGGTTCGCGAGGATTACACCACCACTGCTAAGGTGACGGGCGAGAACTTTGACTTCTCTTCGCTCAGATTTTCGATTGACGGCTACACGTACGATCATGCCGAACCTGAGTCTGTGAAGGTCGAGAAGAAACAGACCAAGTATGTCACCCTCTATTACAGGAAGGGCACGTACCCCTATACCGTTAAGTACTTGGAAGCTGGCACTAATAAAGTGCTCAGCAAGGAAAAGAAGGGCGGCGGTAAGTATGGCTCCGAGGTGACGGAGAAAGCCAGGGATATCGATGGCTATGAGCTTGCTGACAGTACCAAGCAACAACAGAGCATCCATCTTGGTACCGGGGACAATGTCATAACCTTCTATTACAAGAAGGCACCGGCCGCCTCCTATACCGTAAACTATTACTGGAACGGCACCAAAGAAAAAGTTGCCAAGTCGAAAACCGTCAGTACCGGCTATGTGGGTAAAAAGGTTGAAGAGGCCCCCGACGACAACGTCAAGGACTGCACTCCGGTGAGTGATGCCTCCAAGACCATCAAGTTGGTCAAGGACGAAAATGAGAACGTAATCAACTTCTATTACTACAAGAACGTTGAGCTAACGGCCAAGTCCGACACTGTTACTTATAACGGTAAGAAGCAGAGCGTCTCCGGCTTTACCGGTGCCCCCAAGGATGCCGACTTCTCTGAGATTAAAGTTGGTGCATCTGGCACCAATGCCGGGACCTACCCCGCTAGCTTTGCAGGCGGCACCGTTGGTAAAGTTGACGCAACCGGGAAGTACGTTGTTACTGGGGTCACTAGTGGCGAGCTTGTAATTAACCCCGTCACCAAACAGGTGGTTATTACCATCACTGGCCATAACGGCGGTGAAAAGTACAACGGCGAAGAGCAATCTGTGTCCGGTTTCGATGTCTCCGGTCTGCCCGAAGGCTTGACCAAGGATGACATTGCGTGCGACGGTAAGGCAGAGGCCAAGGGCAAAGATGCCGGCACTTACCCCATGAACCTTGAGGCGTCACAGTTCTCGCTTACTGGTGATGCTGCCAACAACTTCACTAACGTGACGTTCGAAGTGACCGACGGCAAGCTCACCATTAATAAGCGCGACGTGACCATTAAGCCCAAAGATGCCACTAAGGTCTACAACGGCAAGAAGCTTGTCGCGACTGATTGGGAGGTTGCGAAGGGCTCCCTTGATTTTGTTAAGGATCAGGGCATTGCCAATCCCAAGTACACTGGCTCTCAGACAAAGCCTGGTTCGAGCAAGAGTGGAATCTCGAGCTGGGGCTATAAGGACAATACCAAGGCAGATAACTATAACATCAAGACTGCAAACGGCACGCTGACCGTGACCTCACGTGGTGCGACTCAGACCATTACGGTTGAGGCCAATTCCACCGACGCGATTTACGATGGGACTGAGCACTCTGCCAAGGGCCTCAAGTCCACTACTTTTACTGTCGACGGAGAAACGTATACCGTTTCCGGTCTTACTACCGATGATCCGGTCAAAACCGACGCGGGCACCTACACCAACAACATTACCGGCACCGCTAAGGTGACCGATGCCGATGGCAATGACGTGACGAGCGAGTTTAAGGTTGAGACCAAGAACGGCGCTCTTAATATCGCTAAGGCCACAGTTACCATCGCGCCGAAGGACGCATCTAAGCCCTATGACGGCAGTCCGCTTGCTGCATCCGAGTTCACCGCTACCGGATTTGTCGGCAACGACGGCGTGACCAACGTCGTCTACGAAGGTTCCCAAACTGATGCCGGCGAGAGCACGAGCTCCATCGTTAGCTATGAGCCTGCAGAGGGAACCAACCTCAACAATTACAACATCACCAAGGGCACCGGCACCCTTACGGTGACAGCTACTGATGCTGCTATTATTGTCAAGATCAAGGGCAATACCGACACCCAGAAGTACAGCGGTAACGCGCAGAGCGTCTCCGGCTATACCGTTGTGGGCGTGACCGTTGATGGTAAGGATTTCAAACTGTATGGTGCGGAAGCTGGAACCGACTTTACGTTCAGCGGTAACGCAACTGCGACGCGCACCGATGCCGGCACTACGAACATGGGCCTCGCGGCGGATCAGTTTAACAACATCAACAAGAACTTCTCTAACGTCACCTTTGAGGTTGAAGACGGCTCGATGACTATCACCAAGCGTGAGGTTACGCTGACTTCTGCAAATGACAAGAAACCCTATGACGGAACCGCTCTTACTAACTCCAAAGTTACGGTTTCGGGTGATGGGTTCGTCTCGGGTCAGGGCTTCAAGGCTAACGTGACTGGCTCGCAGACCAATGCCGGATCGAGCCTCAACACCTTTACGTATGAGCTCACCGGCGTGACCAAAGACGAGAATGACAACTACGACATTACAGTTGCTCCCGGTACACTGACCGTTAATCCGATTACCGACCTCGTGACTGTCACCATCGTTGGTAATCATGAGTCCGGGACCTATAACGGCGAGGAGCTCAAGGCCGAGGGCTATGCCTTCACTTCTGATAACAAGCTGTACACCCAGGACAAGGTTAACTTTAGCGGTACCGCCGAGGCGGCGCGCACCTATGCCGGCAAGACTGAGATGGGCTTGAATGGCAAGTTCGCAAACGCTGACACTACCAATTTCAAAAACGTCAAGTTCGAGGTAACTGACGGCTATGTGGACATTGCTAAGGCTCCCGTGACTCTGAAGTCCCGCGACCTTATCAAGCCGTACGACGGTACGCCGCTCACCAACGGCGAGACCGCGCTCGAGACCGAGACCGGCTTTGCCGAGGGCGAGGGCGCGACCTACACCTTCACCGGCTCCCAGACGCTCGTCGGCTCCAGCGCCAACGCCTTCAGCTACACGCTGAAGCCCAACACCAAGGAGGGCAACTACAAGATCACCAAGGCCGAGGGCACGCTGACCGTGACCAACCGCGAGGCCAAGTACAAGATCGCGGTCAAGGCCAAGTCGAATACGGCCACCTACAACGGCGAGCCGCACTCCGCCAAGGGCCTCAAGCAGGACGAGTTCACGGTCGAGGGCAACAAGTACACCGTCTCCGGCCTCACCACCGAGGACCCGACCAAGACTGACGCCGGCACCTACACCAACAACATCACCGGCACCGCCGTGGTGGAGGACGCCGAGGGCAACGACGTCACGGGCCAGTTCGAGGTCACGACCGAGAACGGTTCCCTCGTCATCGACAAGGCGACCGTCACTATGAAGTCCGCTTCTGACGAGTGGACCTATGACGGCAATGAGCACACTAAGCATGATATGGAGTTCGTGAATGGCTTCGTTGATGGCGAGGGCGCGACAATTAGTTATATCGGCGCCATCACCAATGCTGGCGAGACTAAGAACACCTTTACCTATAAGTTGAACGAGGGCACGAATCCCGATAACTACACCATTGCTGATCCCGAGTACGGCACCCTTAAGGTGAAGCCGGTTTCCGATAAGGTTACCGTTACCATCACGGGCAAAAAGGACACCAAGCCTTATAACGGCGAAGAGCAGTCTGTGACTGGCTATGACTTCTCCGCCGATAATGATCTCTACACTCAGAACTGTGTCGGATTTACCGGTGAGGCAACTGCTAAGGGTACCGCGGTCGGCACCTACGACATGGAGCTTAAGTCCACCGATTTCTCTAACAACAATCAGAACTTCTCCAAGGTCACCTTTGTGATTGTCGATGGTCGGCTCACCATTACATCCAAGAGCATCGAGACCGGTGAGGGTATGACGGTTGAGAAGCCAGCTGATGTGCCCTACAACGGAAAGGTCCAGAAGCAGAAGCCTGTCGTCAAGGACGGCGATAACACGCTGGTCGAGGATACCGACTACATACTCTCTTATAGCGAAGACGCTACCAACGTCGGAACGGTGAAGGTTACCGTTACCGGTGTGGGCAACTATAGCGGCAAAGCTGAGGTGACCTATCAGATCACCAAACGCTCCGTGGTTCTGACTAGTGAGACGGCATCGAAGCCTTACGACGGCACGCCGCTTACCAAACCCGTTGTGACCGTGGCAGGCGATGGCTTCGTCGAGGGCGAGGTTACCAGCATCCGTGCCGCCGGCTCCGTGACCACGGTCGCGGAGGGCAAGGTCACCAACGCTATTGAGTTTGACACGAGCAAAACATTTAAACCGACCAACTACGACATTACTAAGAATGAGGGCAAGCTCAGCATCACTGAACTCTCTGCTGAGAACGGTCTTACCATTAAACCGAACAGCGTCGACTATCCGTATGACGCAACGAAGCATGCCGCGGCTGCTGCCACTGCTAATGCCTCTGTAAGTGGCACCAAGGTGAACCTTGAGTATCGCGTCAAGGGTACCACTGATGACAACTGGACTAGCGATCCCGCAACAATCACTGCGGTCAATGCTGGCGAAACCGTGATTGAGGTCCGCGCTTCTGCCGCCAATTACAGTGGTTATAAGTACGCTGAGCAGACCCTCACTATTAATAAGCGCACCGTTGAGCTCGAGAGCGCCAGCGCCACTAAGGTTTACGACGGCACGCCGCTCGTCAACGACCGGGTTGCTGTTTCGCGCGAGGGCTTTATCAAGAGTGATCTTGCGGAAGACGTTCATGCAACCGGCACTCAGACTAAGGTCGGTGCGAGCGATAACACCATCTCCTATAAGCTCAAGGAAGGTGTCGCCGACAACTACAATATCCTGCCCGAGAAGCTGGGTACCCTGACCGTGACCGCTCAGTCCATTGTCCCCGATCCGGAGAATCCAGACGGCTACAAGGGCGTCACCATCAGCGACCCGTCCAGCTCCGTCTACAACGGCGAGGTGCACAAGTGGGTGCCCGAGGTCAAGGACGCCAAGGGTGTTGCACTCACGGAGGGTACCGACTACACGGTTTCCTATGACACCGATAACTTTATCGATGCAAAGAAGATTACGGTGACCATTGCCGGCACGGGCAACTATTGCGGCTCTGTCACCAAGACCTACAGGATTACCAAGGCGCCCCTTACGGTTAACGCCAAGAGCGCCTCGAAGGTCTACGACGGCAACGAGCTGACCGCCGGCGGCACCATCGAGGGCCTCGTGGGCGACGAGACAGCGACTGCCAAGACCGAGGGCTCTCAGACCAAGGTCGGCAGCTCTGATAACAAGTTCGTCGGAATTGAGTGGGATGGTACCGCCAAGGAGAACAACTACTACATTCAGTCGCAGAATGACGGCGTTCTGACCGTTACCGCCAAGGGTGTTGCTGCTCTTGAGGTCGGTACCTTGGCAGATGTCGTGTACAGCGGGATCGACCAGGCGCAGAAGCCTGAGGTCAAGGATGGTAACAAGGCGCTCAAGGAGGGCACCGACTACAAGGTCTCCTTCTCCAAGGACGTCAAGAACGTCGGCACCGTGACCGTCACCGTCACCGGCAAGGGCAACTACGCCGGCTCCGTCGAGCGCGCCTACCAGATCACCCCCGCCCCGCTTACGGTTGAGACTAAGGGCGCCACGAAGGTCTACGACGGCGAGGCGCTGACCCACGACGTCGCCACCATCAAGGGCCTCAAGAACAAGGAGACCGCGACGATCCATGCCACGGGCTCCCAGACCGAGGTCGGCGAGAGCGACAACGGCTATGCCATCACCTGGGACGGTTCTGCCCAGAAGGACAACTACACCATCAAGACCAAGACGATCGGCAAGCTCGTGGTGAGCGAGACGGCCGACCAGATCACGGCCACGCTGGTAAATGTCGAGACGACCTACGACGGCAGCGCGCATGGCACCACCGTCCAGGTCACCGGCCTGCCCAAGGGCTATACCGTCAAGAAGGCCGAGTCCAAGGCCACGGCGACCGACGTTGCCGACGGCGAAGTCAAGGCCACGGTCGACGAGCTCGTCATCGTGAACGCACAGGGCAAGGACGTCACGTCCAAGCTCAACATCAAGCGCGGCACCGCGACGATCAAGATCAATCCCGCCCCGCTGACGGTTACGACCGACGGCGGCGAGAAGGAGTACGACGGCACGGCACTGACCGCCAACGGCATTAAGGTCGAGGGCCTCAAAGGCAAGGACTCCGTCTCTGCCAAGACCACCGGCAGCCGCACCAAGGTCGGCTCCTCTAACAACACCTACGAGATCAACTGGAAGGACACCAAGAAATCCAACTACAAGGTGACCGATGTCCTCGGTAAGCTCAAAGTCAAGCCGTCCAACAAGGCCGTGACGCTTACGAGCGGCACTGCATCGCATGCCTACAGCGGCCATGCCCTGACGAGCGATGAGATTAAGGCCGAGGGCCTGCCCGAGGGCTTTACGGTCAAGGCCAAGATGGACGGCGCTCAGACCGACACCGGTTCTTCCAAGAATACGGTCAAGAGCTACAAGATCCTCGACGCCAAGGGCAACGACGTGACCGACATGTTCGCGAACGTCACCGTCAAGACCGGCACGCTCACGGTTAGCCCGAAGAAGATCACGGTCGAGACCGAGGGCGCCACCAAGGTATACGACGGCGAGGAGCTCACGAACAAGAACGGTGCCATTCACGGCCTGGTCTCTGGCGAGCACGCCGATGTCATGACCAACGGCACGCAGACCAACGTCGGCTCCAGCGACAACGGCTACACCATCGCCTGGGGTACCGCCAAGGAAGGCAACTACACGATCGCTTCCGATACGCTCGGCAAGCTCGTCGTCATGCCCCAGTCCGTGAACCCGAACGACCCGTCGTACCACAAGCTCCAGGTGAGCAATCCTGCGGACCTGACCTATGACGGCCAGACCCATAAGTGGGCTCCCGAGGTAAAGGACTACACCGGTACCGAGCTCAAGGAGGGTGTGGACTACACGCTCGCCTACGACACCGATGACTTTATCAACGCCGGTTCTATTACGGTGACGGTTGTCGGCAAGGGCAACTACACCGGCACGGTCTCGAGGACTTACCGCATTAAGCCGGCACCGGTCTCCATCAAGACCGAGAGCGCCGCGCGCGTCTACAACGGCAAGGCCCTGACGGCTGGCGGTGCTATCACCGGCCTCGTCAACGGCGAGACGGTCGACTTCCGTGTTATCGGCAGCCAGACCAAGGTCGGCCATTCGGCGAACACCTATAAGCTCGCTTGGACCGGCACGGCCCGTGAGGCGAACTACACCGTTGACTCCATCGAGACCGGCACGCTGACGGTGACTGAGTCCGAGGACACCGTGGTGGTTACCACGACGGGTGGCACCTTTACCTACGACGGCAAGGCGCACGGCGCGACGGTTGCCGTTTCGCAACTGCCCGAGGGTTACACCGTTGACGGCACGCCCAGCTCGGACGCAACCGCTACGGATGCGAACGGCGATGGCGTCAAGGCTACGGTGGACCACTTGGTGATCCGCAACGCCGAGGGCGAGGATGTGACGTCCAAGCTCAACATCAAGAAGGTTGACGGAACCATCAAGGTTCTGCCTGCGGAGTTGACGGTTACGACCGACTCTGCCACCAAGGTATACGACGGCACGGCGCTGACTGCCGGCGCCACCGTGACTGGCCTGGTGGGCGATGAGGAGGCAACGCTTGAGGCTACCGGCAAGCAGACCCAGGTGGGTTCCTCCGGCAACGGTTACAAGCTGACGTTTGACAAGACGGCCAAGGACAAGAACTACAAGGTTGTCTCCGAGAACCTCGGCACGCTTACCGTGACCAAGCAGTCCATCGTTCCGTCCGAACCCGGCACGCCGAGCGATAACTACAAGGGCGTTACGGTCGATGACCCCAAGGATGCCGTCTACGATGGCGTCGAGCACAAGTGGGCGCCCGTTGTGAAGGACGCCGAAGGCAAGACGCTCGTTGAGGGTACTGACTACGTGGTCTCCTACGACATCGATGACTTTATCGATGTCGCGACGATCAACGTGACCATTACCGGCAAGGGCAACTACGCCGGAACGATTGCCAAGAGCTATCGCATCACCAAGGTCCCGCTGCATGTTGTGACGGGCAGCGCCACTAAGGTCTACGACGGCCAGGCGCTTACAAGCGCAACGGTCACGATCGACGGTCTGGCTAAGCGCGACCGTATTGGCGTCGCTGTCACTGGTAGCCAGACAAACGTCGGTAGCTCGCAGAACACCTACGCCATCGACTGGATGCAGACGAGTGCAGATAACTACGAGCTGACCGATGAGCTCGGTACGCTGACGGTTGCCGCCGCGCCTGCAAGGCCAACTACCCCGACGACTCCGACCACCCCGGCGACGCCCACGGTTCCCAACCCGACGCCTAACAGCTCGGACGGTGGCTCCACCACGACGACCACGGTGCCCAAGGGCGACGACTCCTCGGCCAGCAACGATCAGGAGCAAAAGGAAGAGAAGATCTTCGACGCCAAGAACCCGCTGGGTAAGTTCGACGGCAAGAAGGACACCTGCTGGGTCCACTGGTACATGATCGTCTGCGCAGTCGCAACTGCGGCATACGGCCTGTTTGTTGGCCTGCGTCGCGACAAGCACGGCCGTCGCCTGCAAAACGACCTGGACAAGGTCCTTGGCGACGACGAGACTCAGGAATAAAGGGAGGTTAGAGCCATGAAGAAGAGCAACTATCTGGTCCTTGCCGTTTCGGCTTTGGTTTCGATCTTCCTGCTGTACCTGTGGTACTCGCTGGGATTCAACAAGATCGACAGTCCGCTCGACTTGGTGATTTCCATCGTTTGGTGGGTGCTGATTGCCCTGTTGGTTGTTTGGATCAACAAGCTCGAGAAGACGCGCCAGCAGCGCATCAGGACGATGTATCTGGCGCCCACGGTTCTGTACAACAGCGAGACGGGCGTTCGTAGGCTGCAGGCGGGCGCGAACACTGTCGAGGCCATGCGGGAGATTCTGGAGGGTCTGGAGTATGGCTTCGATACCCAGGATCTTCCCAGCCGCGCCGAAGTCGATTTTGCCTACGTGGTAAAGACCGACGAGTACAAGCCCGCTCAGGACAAGGACTCCGAGCCCACTTGGAAAGGCTCGGTTGTAAAGATCGATCGCGCGGGCGAGAACACCGAGACCGCGTTTGACGGAATCCAACAGCTTTCTGCCGCCCTGGCGTAGATGGGGTATGGGGGCGAACCTGCGAGAGCGGGTTCGCCCTTTTTGTTGCCATTAGGGTCAATAGGATGCTTGACCTGCGAGAATACGACAGAAAAAAATTCTCAAATAATTGTTGACTCCCATCTTGCAACTAGGCTAATATATCCCTTGCGCGATGGACCTGTAGCTCAGTTGGTTAGAGCGTCCGGCTGATAACCGGGAGGTCACAAGTTCGAATCTTGTCAGGTCCACCACTTTCTTTCGCAATAAACACCCCAGCGAGAGCCGAGTCGCCGCTGGGGTGTTTATTACTGTCTCCGTGGGGGTTTAGCTCAGCTGGGAGAGCGCGGGCTTTGCAAGCCTGAGGTCAGGGGTTCGATCCCCCTAACCTCCACCATGATGGACCTGTAGCTCAGTTGGTTAGAGCGTCCGGCTGATAACCGGGAGGTCACAAGTTCGAATCTTGTCAGGTCCACCATCAAAACTGTGAAGAGCCTCGGGGCAATTGCCCCGAGGCTTTTTTCTTGCCTACTGAAAGTAGTCAAAAAAGCCCCGTCCCTAATTAACTACTTTAATTTTGTGTGCTGTGCGAAAGATTGGGTAGTATAGCTATTCAATGCGGCGAAGATGCCGTGTGTTAATCGCTACGTACCGGAGGTGTTCCATGGTTCGTGTCGACATAGAGACCATCGTCATGGCCGCCGGTCCCGTGCCATCGCTTATCGTGCTTCGCGAGCGCTGCAGCAAATCGGACTCGCCCGCGCCGCTGCGTTCCCTTTCCATTCAGACTGGTTCGTTTGAAGCTGCTGCCATCAGCCGCGGCATCGATAGCGGCCGCGCCGAGCGCCCGATTACCCATGACCTGCTGCTCGATACTGTTGGCGCCCTGGGCGCCAAACTCGAGCGCATCGAGATCGTCCGCGCCGAGCCGCCGGTGTTTTACGCGACGATCGTCGTGCTGGCCGATGGCGAGGAGCGTAAGATCGACGCCCGCCCCAGTGATGCCATTGCCCTTGCCGTGCGCAGCAATGCTCCCATGTTTGTGGAGGACGACATCATGAATCGCCTGGGCACTCTTTCTACCCACGCCGAGGAAGTCGACGACGAGCGGGAGTTCGAGAAGTTCGACGAGTTCGTCCATACGCTCTCCCCCGATGACTTCTAAATGCGGGGCGTCCAGGTTGCGGAGCGTTCGCTGATGGCCGGCGGCATGTCGGCCGAGGCGGCCGCCATCGCGCGTGAAGCCCAGATGCGCTCAGAGGCTTTTGAGGCGGCTCGCATTGCCTATGTGACGCAGGCCCGCACGCTTCGCGAGCGCCGCGGCTCGTTTATCAAGATGGTCGTCATCTCCGCCCTTGTCGCGGCAATCTGCTCGCGCCTTCGTGGTACAGTTGGTGCGCTTGGGTTTTCGATCTCTACGGGCCTGGTGATCTGGGGCGTGGTCGACGCGGTGATGCTGACCAGTCAGATCAAGGTGCTCGACAAGCGCGCGATGGATATGATGCGCGCCCGCGACGCTGCCGCCAAGATCGCCGCCGAGGCACAGGAACTGTAACGACTCCGGACTCGATGGGAAGGTCTAAAGATGGCACAGGATATGCAGGACGCCGGTAACGTCTCCGCCGAGCTCGACGCCATGGTGTGCGATCTGATTGGCGCCTTCTTGGACGACCTGGCCGCGGGCGAAAACCCTGGCGTGGTTGTGGCAATTGAGGACGCCACTTCCAACCGTTATCTTGCCGCGCTCGACGAGGATGGCGAGGAGGCATGCCTGGAGGCTGCCACCAACTTTATCTCCGAGCACAAGATGGGTCTTAAGGACGAGGGCCTGGGCCGTATCGCCCGCTATGCTATCGGCTATACCGGCTGCGTCGAGATTGACGGCGGCTATCACGACGCCCTGCTCGTGAGCTTCTTCGAAACCACGCTCGAGAGCGGTTTTTCGGCATACGTGCTGTATGAGGGCATGGGTGCCGGCGATGGTTTTATGTGGAGCGACCCTGAACCTGCAGGTGAGGAAACCCCTCTTATCTAAAATCGCTAAAATAAACGAGTTTTCGGTAAAAGGCTCAATATTCTCGCTGAGCGTTGTATCGCTGGGCGGGCCGCATACGCGTGCCGTTTGTATATGGATAGAAGATAGGGGAACTACATGCGCGTAGACAATCTGAGGAACATCGCCATCATCGCCCACGTCGACCACGGCAAGACGACGATGGTCGACAAGCTCCTGCGTGCCACGGACGCTTTCCGTGCCAACCAGCAGGTCGAGGACCGCGTCCTGGACTCGAACGACCAGGAGCGCGAGCGCGGCATTACGATTCTCGCCAAGAACATCTCTATCGAGTACAAGGACGTTAAGATCAACGTCATCGACACCCCGGGCCACGCCGACTTTGGCGGCGAGGTCGAGCGCGTGCTGCGTATGGCCGACGGCGCCCTGCTGCTGGTCGACGCTTTTGAGGGTCCCATGCCCCAGACCCGCTTCGTGCTGCGTCACGCTATCGACACCGGCCTTAAGATCATGATCGTCATCAACAAGATCGATCGTCCGGGCGCTAACCCCGAGAAGGCCTACAACGACTGCCTCGACCTTATGGCAGACCTGGGCGCTACCGACGACCAGCTCGAGTTTGCCATGGAGCACGTTATCTACGCCAGCGGCGTCAACGGCTTTGCCCGTCATGACCCTGAGGACGGCAACATGGACATGTACCCGCTGCTCGACATGATCATCGACGACATGCCCGCGCCCGAGGTTGACGAGAACGCCCCGCTGGCCATGCAGTGTGTGACCATCGACCACTCCAACTTCGTTGGCCGTATCGGCATCGGTCGCGTGTATTCCGGCGCCATCCATCAGGGCGACCAGATTCTGGTTGTGAAGAACGACGGCTCCAGCGCCACCGCTACCGTCAAGCAGCTCTTTACCTTCGACTACCTGGGCCGTACCGAGTGCCAGGAAGTCGGCGCCGGCGATATCGCCGCTGTCGTGGGTATTGACCGCACCGATATCGGCGATGTCTACACCGATCCCGAGAACCCCGTCGAGCTCGAGCCCATCGAGATCGACCCGCCGACCCTGTCCATCGTCTTTGAGGCTTCGACCTCCCCGCTCGTCGGCCGCGACGGCGACATCGTGGGCGCCCGTCAGCTTAAGGAGCGCCTGTTCAACGAGGCCGAGAACAACGTGACCATGAAGATCGAGGAGCTCGAGGACAAGAGCGGCGTCGAGGTCTCGGGCCGCGGCATCCTGCATCTGTCCGTTCTGATGGAGTCCATGCGCCGCGAGGGCTTTGAGTTCCAGGTCGGTCGTCCCCGCGTTCTGTTTAAGAAGGACGAGAACGGCAACAAGATGGAGCCTGTCGAGCAGGCCGTCGTCGAGTGCCCGGACGAGTACTCGGGCAAGGTCGTTGAGGTCTTCGGCACCTCCGGTGGCATCATGACGAGCATGGATACCTCGGGCATCGTGACGCATCTCGAGTTCAAGATCCCGACGCGTGGCATCATGGGCCTTAAGAACCGCATCATGAACGTCACCCACGGCGAGGGCGTGTTCTACCACACCTTCCTGGAGTACGGTCCCTACGCCGGCGAGATCGGCAACCGTCAGAACGGTGCCATGATCTCCATGACCACTGAGAAGGCCGTTGCCTATGCTCTGGGTACGCTGCAGGAGCGCGGCCAGCTCTTCGTTGAGCCGGGCACCGAGTGCTACGAGGGCATGATCGTGGGCGAGCGCAGCAAGGCTGGCGACATGGTCGTCAACATCGCCCGTACCAAGAACCTGGGCAACCAGCGTTCCTCGACCTCCGACATCTCCGTTCAGCTGGTGCCGCCTCGTGTCTTCTCGCTGGAGGAGGCGCTGGAGTACATCGCCGACGACGAGCTGGTCGAGATCACTCCCAAGAACATCCGCCTGCGCAAGCGTCTGCTCAACGCAACCGACCGCAAGAAGGCTGCTGTCCGCGCCGGCCAGGTCAACAAATAAGCGCCGGGCTTCATAGCTTTAAATGAAAGGGCGTCGACCGCAATGGTCGTCGCCCTTTTTGGTGCACGTGGATTGAGACGGCCTGCGCCACCACAAAGGTGCCTGTCCCCTTTGTGGTGGTTGGTGGTTAGGCGGTGGGGAGTCCCGGCGTGTTAGCCGGCTGCTGCGGCTTGAGGTGGGCGTTGCGCCAGATGATCTGGATGACGTAGCCGAGTGTGAAGACGAAGGCTACACCGCTGACAAAGTTGCCCATAAGAGGAAGTGCCGTGAGTGCGCCCGCGACGATACCGCCCACGGCGGCCATGGCGTAGCGATTCTGGTTGTGTCCGACCATGCGTGCGATCGCGGTGCCCGTAAATGCCGCCGAGACCAGGGCGATGCCGATGATGCCGCACATGAGGGCACCGGCGAGCGACAGGCCTGCAATCGAGATGATGAGCAGCACGACGGCGGGAATGACGGCAACCGTGCCCAGAAGACCGCTTACCCACAGCGGCGTGGGACGCTGATGCAGCATGCCGGCGGCGCTGGCGGTTGCGCGCGGAAAGACAAGCTCAAGCAGGATGGCGACAAAGCAGGTGGAAAGCGCCGCGGCAACGATGCCGCCGATAATGTCATTGACCGTAGAGGTGTCCTCGTTTTCGGTTCGGTCGATCTTGAGGGCTCCAACCTGGGCACCCTCTGTCCGCTCGGGATCCTGTGAGACGTGGGCGTTCACCGTGCCGGTGATGCGGGCGTTTTTGCCCAGGATGAGCTTGTCGGCCCAGACCTCAACATCGCCATCGACGGTGCCGTCAATGGTAACGGTGTCGCCGGCGAGCGCCGCCGATTTGGCAGAGCCACGCAGGGCGACCGTCTCGCCCGCCGCGTAAAAACAGTTGGCAGTACTGCCGGTGTTGAGGACGACGTGCTGGCCGGCCACCGTGACGCTGCCATCGATTGTGGTTTTGGCGATATCGATGGTACGCGCCGCCAGGCGAACGGCGCCGCCTACGGTGCAGTCGCGAATCGACAGGCTCTCGCCCGCCGCGATAATATCGCGGCCGATGGAGGCGTCGTCTAGGTTGAGGCTTTGGCCGGCCCAGTACAGGTCGCCTTCGACACCCGACGGAGTTGAGTCAACTTCGGTCGCGAGCACGTTTCCCGCGGTGTCGGTGCTGGCGAACGATGCCGTGGGGAGTGCGGTGAGCGCGAGCGCAATCAGCGCGAATAGGATAGCGATGTGACTCCGCGCTTTGCGGCGCCGGGTTGACGGTACTTGGTTGTAAGGCATAGTGAATCCTTCGTTAGATACTCGACAGGTATCTAACAGGGTACCCAATGCGCAAGCGCTCTAAAAGAACCTGCCGGTTGCATTTCGAAGGGCTGGGCCGTGCTACCTACTTTTTACGGTGCAAAAAGCGTGCGATGTCGTCTTCGGTTGGGCTTTTGATGTCAAAGCGCAGCGATAGCCAACGCAGCCCCATGGTCACGATGACGCATACGACCAGCGCCGCGACATTGCTCATGAGCCCGCTCATGACGAGGCCTACATAGCTTGTCGATCCGGCGATGGCCGCGATGGCATAAAAGTTAGTGCGTTGGAAAATGCCCGGCACCACGCCCATAAAGCCGTCGCGCAGCATGCCGCCGCCCACTGCGGTGAAGAAGCCCATCATGATGCATACGGCGGGCGCAAAGCCGTAGACCAGCGCCTTGTCCGCGCCGGTGGCCGCATAAATGCCGACCGAGATGATGTCGAGCAGGGGAATGAGCTTGTCGGGCTTATCGACGATTGCCGGGAAGATATAGATGATGGCCGCCGTGGCGATGGAGAGCGGTAACGCCATTGGTTGGTTGAGGATATACACGTTGCCGACCTGGAGCGTCATATCGCGCAAGAGACCGCCGCCCAGACCGCAGACCACTGCGAGCGCGACCGCGCCCACCAGATCGAGCTTGTGCTCGCGCGCGACCAGCACGCCCGAGATCGATGCCGCGACAACGGCGAACATCTCGAGCCAAAATGGGATAGCGACCATGGCATCCGAAGCATGTGAAGTAATGGTCATAGCGGCGGCGACGGGCAAGATGGGTCCTTTGAGTTGTAGGTTTGAACAATGCCCGTACATAGTACATGGTTGACGGCGATTGAGACCTTATTGCTCGGCAAACGGTAGGGACTGGGCGCGGGCGTGGCATTGCTGGAATGTCAGGGGTCCAAAACATGTACGTCATCCTCCAAAAACGACATTTTTCGGCATCTTTGGAGGCTGACGTACATGTTTGGATTGGGCCCACAGCATGAATGAGTTGATTTACTCACATCCGGTATATTTCCCCACTTCAACGGACATAAGAGTTGGATACCGGCTCAGAGCGAGAGGCCCTCAATGGACACCCCTGTTCTCATTTCGCATAAAACCGCATGGCTTGTCCATCATGCACCCCAGAATTTGGTTCAGTCTCTTGCGCGGCACGACTACCAGATAGGCGCACAAGGCATTTCCACCCAGCAACGTGTTGCGCGCATACGACAGGCCCTTACCGACTGCGGCATTCCGTCCGATATGCTCAAGACTATCGATATCTCGGTTGTATTCGAATTCGAGCGAATTCGCACCAAAGGCGTCATTTGCCACATGCTTGGACAAAATCTTCCCTACGAGCATATTAACGAGTTGACGCCCGGAGTCTTCATCACCGACGAAGCCTTCACCTTCGTGCTCGCTGCCGAGTGGATGAATAGGATCGAATATCTCGAATATGGCTATGAAGTTTGCGGCGATTATCGCATGAGGCTCAATCCCGCCGACCCTTATACCGAGCAACCAGCCACCACCTCCAAGGATGAAATAATCGAACTGCTCGATCGGCATCCCGGCAAACCCGGTGCCACACGTGCACGGCTCGCGCTCAGGCACATCTACGATCGCTCTGCCTCGCCTATGGAGACCGCTTCGGCAATCGCCCTCTCACTCCCAACAAGCGAAGGCGGCGTTGGCATCCGAGGTATCGAACTCAACAAACCGCTCGAGATCCCTCAACGTCTCTGGCATTGCGCCAAAGCTCGAACACTCAAAATCGATGCGCTCGTTACCTACAAGCGCAGGGAGCTCGGTATCGAATATAAGGGCGGCTTTCACGATGAGTTCGAGCGCAAAGGAGCAGATGCGGAGCGAGAGGCCGTTCTCTCCCAAATGGGATATCGAATCGTTACACTCACTTCGGCTCAATTCGACAGCCAGCTCGCCTTTCACCGCGCCATGAACAACGTTCGCGAAGCACTCGGCATGCCTCGCTGTACCGACACCGGGCACCAGCGAGAGCAAAACGAACTACGCAAGGCGCTTATCCGCAACTGGAAAGGCATGCGAGACGAAGAGGCACCTTCCGAATAGTGCCACTCCCGTGAGCTCAATCCAAACGTGTACGTCAGCCTTCAAAGATGTCGAAAAATGTCGGTTTTGGAGGGTGACGTGCATGTTTGGGGAAGCGTGGGATCGAGACGTATTTCGATAACAAAAAAGCTCCCATTGCTGGGAGCTTTCTCAACCAAAATGGCGGAGGAGGAGGGATTCGAACCCTCGTGACCTTATACAGGCCAAACGGTTTTCGAGACCGCCGCATTCAACCACTCTGCCACCCCTCCGCGTGGGGTAAAAACAAAGCAGGCTCGAAGGCCTGCTTTGGAATTAACTGGCGGAGAGTCAGGGATTTGAACCCTGGAGACGCTTTTGACGCCTACACGATTTCCAATCGTGCTCCTTCGGCCACTCGGACAACTCTCCGTTAAATGCGAAAGTTAGTATACACGAGGAATCGTAAGGTGCAAACAGAAAAGTTGGCATTTTTTAAAACGCTTGGCCGCGCTTGGCGCTGCAGTGGGGTTTGAGGTTCCGAAAAACGGCTTCCGACCAGCGTGGTTGATCACCTCAATTGTTCAAAAAAGGGTATTCATAAGCGACTTGGCAATGAATTTAAAAATCTTTGGTTGGCGTTGTGGACCACTGGTATGCATTTCGCGACCACAGCGTTGTGCCCGTTGACCTGCGGCTTGGTGTGACTTGTCCCCACGGCGCCGTATCTTGTCCACAGTTCCGTCAAGCATTTGGTCAGCATTTGGTTGGAATGTGCATGAAACGTCGTGCGAGTATGGGCATATGTGGAGGTCATGAGGTTGTAGCTGCATATTCTTGCAGCCTAGGAGGTTGAAAGATATTATTACCAAGTCTTTTCCTGCTTCAGGCGCACCTTCACGACCTGAAGCCACATTTGCCCAGAGGAGGTGACAATATGAAGGCTTATGAACTGCTGTTCTTTGTTGACCCGTCGCTCGACCCCGAGACTCGTCTCGCTGTTATGAAGCGTATCGATACCACGATCGCTGAGGGCGCTGGCAAGGTCGACTCCGTTGACGAGTGGGGCAAGCGCAAGCTCGCCTACGAGATCAACGACCTCACCGATGGTGACTACACCCTCATCAACTTCCACGCAGATCCTACCCAGATCGCCGAGCTTGATCGCGTCCTGCGCATCACCGACGCTGTGGTCCGCCACATGATCGTCCGTCGCGACGACCAGGAGTAAGACTGTCGTTTTGGACTGGGCTTGTGCCCCAAGAGGAAGTAGTGAGTTATGAGCATCAATCGAGTGAACATCACCGGTAACCTCACCCGCGATCCCGAGCTGCGCGCCACCGCCGGCGGAACCCAGGTTCTGTCCTTTGGCGTCGCTGTGAACGATCGTCGCCGCAACGCGCAGACTGGCGAGTGGGAGGACTATCCCAACTTTGTCGACTGCACTATGTTCGGCACCCGCGCCGAGGCCGTGAGCCGTTTCCTGGCAAAGGGAAACAAGGTCGCGATCGAGGGCAAGCTGCGCTACAGCTCTTGGGAGCGCGACGGCCAGCGCCGGAGCAAGCTTGAGGTCATCGTCGATGAGATCGAGTTTATGAGCTCCCGTGGTGGCCAGGGTGGCTACGATCAGGGCGGTTACGCCCCCGCAGCTCCCGCGCCCACAGCACGTCCTGCCGCACCGGTGGCTACGCCGCCCGCGGTCGACGTCTACGATGAGGACATCCCGTTCTAAGGGTTGTTCACCTATTTTTGAGTGAGAGGCGGCTTCGGTTCGCCGAAGTTGCCAAACGAAAGGTATTTTGACATGGCTAATGATTTTTCTGCACGTCAGCCGCGTCGTAAGTACTGCCAGTTCTGCAAGGAGAACACTGAGTTCATCGACTATAAGGACACTCAGCTTCTCCGTAAGTACATGACCGACCGTGGCAAGATCAAGCCCCGTCGCGTCACTGGCGCTTGCACGCAGCATCAGCATGACATCGCCAACGCCATCAAGCGCGCCCGCGAGATGGCTCTCCTGCCGTACACCGTCCCCGTGGTTTCCTCTCGTGGCAACCGCGACCGCGGCTAAGAAGGGAGACGCATCATGAAGGTTATTCTTCTCGATGAGATCAAGGGCAAGGGCGGCGAGGGTGACGTCGTAGAGGTCGCTCAGGGTTACGCTGAGAACTTCCTGTTCCCCAAGAAGCTCGCTGTTGCCGCCACCAAGGGCAACCTCAAGCAGCTCGACGAGCGTCGCAACAACATCGCCAAGCGCGAGGCCGTCCGTCTGGCTACCGCCAACGAGACCAAGGCTGCCCTTGAGGGCAAGCAGGTCACCGTTGACGTCAAGGTCGGCGACGAGGGTATCCTCTTTGGCTCCGTTACCGCCGCTATGATCGCTGACGCCATCAAGGCTCAGCTCGGTATGGACATCGACCGCAAGCGCGTCGAGCTCGGCAAGCCCATCAAGGTTGCCGGTGCCCACACCGTTGCCATCTCGCTGTACCGCGAGATCAAGGCCGAGGTTGTCGTTCTCGTCGGCGTTACCGCCGATGAGCTCGCTGCCGAGGCTGAGGTCGAGGAGGCCGCTGAGGTCGCCGAGGCCGAGACCGCCGAGGTCGAGACTGAGGCTGCTGCCGAGTAGCATTTGCTGCAACGCAACAATCTTGTTCTAAGAAGGGCGCTCTGGGAAACCGGGGCGCCCTTTTGTTTTTTGCGCTGAGTGAGTGTCATGGTGAACGTTGCGTCGAAGTCCTATATACGGGACCGTTCATCCGTTTCGTTCGGTGATGATTGGCGGCGCGCGGCGCGTTTTGGGACCGTGGCTGATACTATGGATGCGCGCAAGCGATATGAATGAGGATGCTCATGGCATATGACGAAAGGGAGACGGGAGTGACGGTCGAGGACCGCGGCTCAAAGTTGGGTCTTCCCCAAAACCAAGATGCAGAGGCTAACGTACTGGCCGCCATGCTGCTATCGCCCGAGGTGGTCGAGGAGGCCCAGGTCGAGCTGCAGCCCGATGACTTCTACCGGCCCATTCATAAGACCATCTATACCGCGATGGTCGATATGTACAACAGCCGCATTCCCATCGACTCCATCTCGCTGATCGATTACCTGCGAAGCATCAACAAGCTCGATGCCGTGGGCGGCGAGGCGTACATTTTGGAGCTGATGGGTCAGACTCTGTCGCTCGTGAACTGGCAGCACCATGCCGCCATCGTTCGCCGCGATTCGATGCTGCGTGAGTTGATCGGCGCCACCAACGAGATCAACGCGCTGGCATATAATGCCCCCACCGATACCAAAGAGGTCGTGGAGCTGGCCGAGAGCAAGCTGCTCAAGGTCACGGCGCGCGAGGTCAAGTCGAGCTACAAGACGCTGACCGAGTTTATGGTCGAGGCCTATAACGAGGCCGAGGAAGTGTGCCAGGCCGGTGGCCAGGCTGCGGGCGTGCCCACGGGTTTCCCGTCGCTCGACCGCATGCTCATGGGTTTTCGCGAGGGTCAGCTCATCATTATCGGCGCCCGTCCTGCTGTAGGTAAGACTTCGTTCGCCCTGAATCTGGCGCTCAACGCTGCCGCCGCTGGTTATACCGTCGGCTTCTTCTCGCTGGAGATGTCGGGCAAGGAAATTGCCCAGCGTCTGATCTGCGCCTACGCCATGATCTCGATCAGTGACTTCCGCATGGGCCGCATTAGCCCCGAGCAGTGGGCCAATATCAACGAGGCCACGCAGACCTTGTCTAAGCTCGATATTCTGATTGACGATACGCCCGGCACCACAGTGACCGAGATTCGCGCCAAGAGCCGCCGCATGCTCCACAACAAGGAGAAGGCCATCATCATCCTGGACTACCTGCAGCTGGTGAGTCCTCCGCCGGGACGCCGCTCCGAGAGCCGTACCGTCGAGGTCTCCGAGATGTCGCGTGGTCTGAAGATCATGGCCAAGGAGCTCAAGATCCCGCTCATCGCGCTGTCGCAGCTCTCGCGTCAGGTCGAATCCCGTACCGGCAAGCGCCCGCAGCTTTCCGACCTTCGTGAATCGGGCTCCATCGAGCAAGACGCCGATATCGTTATGTTCTTGGACCGCTCCGCCGACGAGGCCGAAGCCTCACGCGACGATCGACCCGACGAGGGCGTTACGCGTATCGTCGTGGCCAAGAACCGTTCGGGCCCGATCGGCGACGTCGACCTGATGTTCCTGCCGGCATCCACCAAGTTCTATGAGCTTGATGGGGCACATGCCGAGGAGTAGGACAGGCGCCCGTTGCACGGGTATACTGGGAATGTTTTGTGCTTCTGCGTGCCGGCGTGGCGCGTAGACAGTCCATGAATGTAAGGAGTAAACATGCCGTCAACCGTTTTGGTCGGTGCCCAGTGGGGCGATGAGGGCAAGGGTAAGATTTGCGACCTGGTCGCCGGCGACTTCGATGCCGTCGTGCGCTACTCGGGCGGCAACAACGCCGGCCACACCATCGTCGTCAACGGCAAGAAGTACGGCCTGCACCAGGTGCCCTCCGGCATCATGTATTCCGACCACGTGTCGGTGATCGGTAACGGCTGCGTCGTTAACCCCAAGGTTGTCCTTGAGGAGATCGACATGTTCGAGGCCGACGGCATCACCACCAAGAACCTCAAGATTAGCGGTAACGCGCATGTCATCATGCCGTACCACATCGATCTGGATGGCGCCTTTGAGCAGAAGCTCGGCAAGAAGAACATCGGTACCACCAAGCGCGGCATCGGTCCGTGCTATCAGGACAAGATGGCCCGCATTGGCCTGCGCATGCAGGACATGCTGGACGAGGCACTGTTCCGCGACAAGCTGGAGACCGCTCTCGCCCGCGTGAACCCCGAGCTCGAGCTCATCTACAACCTGCCCACCTACACCGTGGAGCAGATTTGCGACGAGTATCTGCCCATGGCCGAGCGCCTGCGTCCCTACATCACCGAGACGAGCCTGCTGCTCAACAACATGATCGATGAGGGTAAGGACCTGCTGTTTGAGGGCGCCCAGGCGACGCTGCTCGACATCGACCACGGCACCTATCCGTACGTGACGTCTTCCAACTGCACCGCCGGCGGCGCCATCACCGGCTCCGGCGTGGGCATGAAGAATGTCGACCGCGTGCTGGGCGTCATGAAGGCCTATATCACCCGCGTCGGTTCGGGCCCCATGCCCACCGAGCTTTCCTATGAGTCCGAGGCCGGTCACACGCTGACCGAGGAGGGCTATGAATACGGCGTGACCACCGGTCGCCGTCGTCGCTGCGGCTGGTTCGACGGCCCCATCGCCAACTACGCCTCGCGCGTCAACGGCCTCACCGATATCGCCCTGACCAAGCTCGACGTGCTTTCGGCCTTTGACACCATTAAGGTGTGCGTCGCCTACGACGTCGATGGCGAGCGCTATACGAGCGTGCCCGAGCACCAGGTGCGTTTTGAGAATGCCAAGCCCATCTACGAGGAGCTCCCTGGCTGGAAGTGCGACATCACCGGCTGCCGCAGCTTTGACGAGCTGCCGCAGGAGGCCCAGGACTACGTGGCGTTTATCGAGGATCTGGCACACACCCGCGTGACGTTTATTGGCGTTGGCGCTGGTCGCGAGCAGATCATCAACCGATTCTGGAAGTAATCGGGACCATTTGGTTATTGCGATATACCCCTTTGCAGCCCAAGTGGGCGGCCGAGGGGTATATTTGCTTGCAAAGGGCTCGCGCGGAGCGGGCCATTCATCCATAGAGGAGGCACCCTTGAAGGCGGACACTCAAACCATCGACATCCTGTTGTTGGGCAGCGGCGGCCGTGAGCATGCTTTGGCAGCTAAACTCGCAGCATCACCGCGCGCCGGCAAGCTCTACATCGCGCCGGGTAACGGCGGCACCGCGAGCTGCGGCGAGAACGTTGTTCTCGACGACTGCGATCCTGCGGCCGTGGCGGCGTTTGCGCAGAGCCACGGATGCGGACTCGTGGTAATTGGCCCCGAGGCTCCGCTCGTGGCGGGCGTGGCCGACGCCGTGCGTGCGGCGGGTATTCCGTGCTTTGGCCCGGGTGCCGAGGGCGCTCAGATGGAGGGCTCCAAGCTGTTCTCCAAGCAGCTCATGGAGCGCGCCGGTATCCCGACGGCAGCCTACGGCTCGTTTACCGACGAGGCTTCGGCTCTCGCCTACGTGCGCGAGCAGGGCGCCCCGCTGGTCGTCAAGGCCGACGGCCTTGCCGCGGGCAAGGGTGTTATCGTGGCGACCGAACTTGAGCAGGCCGAGGAGGCCGTGCGAGAGTGCTTTGGCGGCACCTTTGGCGATGCCGGCAACACCGTGGTCATCGAGGAGATGCTGACCGGCCCCGAGTGCTCGCTGCTTGCCTTTACCGACGGCAAGACCGTGCGCCCCATGGCCACCTCGCAGGACCACAAGCGCGCGCTCGAGGGCGACAAGGGCCCCAACACCGGCGGCATGGGCGTCTACAGCCCGGTGCCCATCGTGACCGACGAGGAGCACGCCACCATGGTGGCGGTCATGGAGCAGACCGTTGCCGAGCTTGCTGCCGAGGGCATTGACTACCGCGGCTGCCTGTACGGCGGCTTTATGCTCACGCCCGCCGGCCCCAAGGTGCTGGAGTTCAATGCTCGCTTTGGCGACCCCGAGACGCAGGTCGTGCTGCCGCGCCTTAAGAACGACCTGGTCGAGGTCATGCTGGCCTGCGCCAACTGCGAGCTCGACCAGATTGAGCTCGACTGGCGCGACGAGTGGGCCGTGGCCGTTGTCCTGACGAGTGCGGGCTACCCCGGCAGCTACGAGAAGGGCAAGGTCATCACCGGTATCGAGGATGCCGAGGCCATGGAGAACGTGACGGTGTACCACGCCGGCACCGCCGTGGCGGACGGCAGACTCGTGACCAACGGCGGCCGCGTGCTCGCCGTGACCGCGCTGGGCGACACGTTTGAGAATGCCCGCAACCTTGCCTACGAGGCCTGCGAGAAGATCGATTTTGAGGGTAAGACCCTGCGTCATGACATTGGCCTGCGCGCGCTGCGCGGCCGCGACGCCTGGGATGCCTAAAGTCCGAGAGGAATGAGACGGATGGACGATAAGAACGAAGAGCTCGTGGACGCGCAGATCGTCGAGGAGGACAGCCGCGTGTATGGGCACGCCGAGGGCGAGCCTGGCGGCGAGGTTGCTGACGAGCCGGTGCTGGTGCTGGGCGATGACGACCCGCACGATGCCGAGCTACACGAGAAGATTCTTTCGGAGGAGTGCGCCTGGAAGGGCAAGATCCTCGACGTCCACCGTCTTGAGGTTGAGCTGCCCAACGGCCACCGCAGCGCCCGCGACATCATTCGCCATCCGGGTGCGGCGGCCGTTGTGGCGCTGACCGAGAGCGGCAAGATTGTGCTGGTGCGTCAGTACCGCACCGCCATCGACCGCGTGACGGTCGAGATTCCCGCCGGCAAGCTCGACCCGGGCGAGGATCCGCTCGATTGCGCCAAGCGCGAACTGCACGAGGAGACGGGCTTTAGGGCCGGTCGCATTCGCTTTTTGACGTCGATTGTCACGACCTGCGGCTTCTGCGACGAGATCATTCACATCTACCTGGCCACCAAGCTCGAGTTCGACGCGCCTAATCCCGACGATGACGAGTTTGTCAACGTGGACCTGGTGCCGCTGCACGAGCTGATCGACGCCGTACTCGACGGTAAGATCGAAGACGCCAAGACCGTCGTGGGCGCACTCGCCTGCGATAGCATCGCGCATCGCCTTGGTGGAGCCGAACTGTAGCGAGCGGTTACTTTGTTGAGGCGGGGTTATGACCTCGCTGGTTTGTGTAAGTCAGCGAAAGTGCTCCATTTGAGACGAGGTGGCCTAAAAGAGGAGGGAAGCGTATGGATATACGCGACCGACGATTGAAGGCCAGATTGTCCAAATGGGGCACTTGCAGCGTCGAGACGAAACGCGGTTTGGTAAAACCGCGTAAGGTGATTATGCTGAAGCGTTTTTTGTCGTATTACAGGCCCCAGATGGGGCTTCTTGTTGCCGATACGGTTTGCGCCCTGGTGCTTGCCGCCATTGACCTGGCGTTTCCTATTATTCTGCGCAATCTGACCGGTGGGCTGTTTACCCAGGGTCAGGCTGCCATTATGCAGGCGCTCGGTATGATCGCGGTGGGCTTGGTGCTGATGTATGCCGTCCGCTGTGCCTGCCGCTACTTTGTGAGCTATTGGGGTCACGTGATGGGCGCGCGCATGGAGTCCAAGATGCGCGAGGACCTGTTTGACCAGTATGAGCGCTTTAGCTTTGCGTACTTCGACCGCAACAGCTCGGGCGACATGATGAGCCGCGTGGTCAACGACCTGTTCGATATCTGCGAGGCGGCGCATCACGTGCCCGAGTGGATCATCATCTGCGGCATCGAGATCATTGGCTCGTTTGTGATCCTCTTTACCATCGCCCCGGTGTTGGCGCTTGCCATGGCCGTGGTGACGGCGGTGTTTGCGGTCATCATGTTTTGGCAGAACATGCGTATGCGCGAGGTCTTTAGCGACAACCGCAAAAAGATCAGCGGCATCAATGCACAACTGCAGGATTCGCTGGCGGGCATGCGCGTAGTCAAGAGCTTTGCCAACGAGGAGACCGAGCGCGCCAAGTTCCGTGCCTCTAACGATGGCTACCTTTCGTCCAAAGAGAACATGTACCACGCCATGGGCGTCTATACCGCGACGTATGGCCTGCTCTCGGGCGTGCTCTACGTGATCGTGGTGCTGCTCGGCGGTTGGCTGGTGGCTCAGGGCGAGCTGCAAGCAGTCGATATGGCGACGTTTGCGCTCTACATTTCGTTGTTCTGCACGCCGCTCGAGACGCTTGTCAATTCCGCCGAGATGTATCAGAAGGCTATCGCCGGCTTTAAGCGTATGGACGAGGTGCTCTCGACCGCGCCGGATATCCAGGACAAGCCGGGCGCTACGGATCTGCAGGTGACCGCCGGCGCCGTGGAGTATCACGACGTGTGCTTTAACTACGAGGATGTTGAGCTGGGCGAGGGCGATGCCGACGAGCGTCCCGTTATCAACCATATGGACCTGTCCATCAGGCCTGGTCAGACCATCGCTTTGGTTGGCCCTTCGGGCGGTGGCAAGTCCACGACCTGTTCGCTGCTTCCGCGCTTTTATGACGTGGCTGCCGGATCCATTAGCATCGACGGCCAGGACGTGCGCGATGTGACACAGCAGAGCCTGCGTCGTGCCATCGGCCTGGTGCAACAGGATGTCTACCTGTTTGACGGAACAATCGGCGAGAACATCGCTTACGGCAAGCCGGGCGCTACAACAGAAGAGATCGCCGAAGCCGCCCGTCGCGCCAACATCGATGCCTTTATCGAGTCGCTGCCGCAGGGCTATGACACGGTCGTGGGCGAGCGCGGCGGCCGTCTTTCGGGCGGACAGAAACAGCGCGTCGCCATCGCGCGTGTGTTTCTCAAGAACCCCAAGATCCTGATCTTGGACGAGGCGACGAGTGCTTTGGATAACGAGAGCGAGGAGGCGGTGCAGGAGTCACTCGAAGAGTTGGCGCGCGGCCGCACCACGATTATCATCGCCCACCGTCTCTCGACCATTAAGCATGCTGACGAGATTGCGACCGTTGAGCATGGTCGCGTTGTGGAACGTGGCACGCACGAGGAGCTTCTCGCCCGTGGCGGCACCTATGCCCGTTACTATCGAATGCAGTTCGAAGGTGCGCGTGCGCACGAGCTCGACTGATTGATATGACAGGAAGTTTATGGCTGACAAGAACCCTTTGACTCCGGAAGAGGTGACGGAGTTATTCTCCGAAATCGATGCATCCGGCGTCTTGGATCCTACGCTTGCCAAAAAGCGTACCGAGCGCATGCGCGAGAAGGAGGCTGCAGCCAAGCGCGGTGACAAAGCGGCGCTAGCGCAGCTGCGCAGCGAGGACCGCGCGAGCCAGGCAAAACATATCGACCCGCTGTCCGAGGACGATCCTTCGGGCTCGCAGGTGAGCCATACCATTACGAAGACCGCGATGGCCGTGGTCATCGGTATTTTGGTGCTGATCGTGGGCATGCAGATCGGCTACGGCGTGATGCGCCGTCTGAATACCGCCAATCTGTCCGAGAGCGTTTCGGTCGATACCGTTTCGACGGCGCTGAAGGGCGGCCTTGAGTGGGGCAACGGCTTTACGCAGTTTCCGCTCGACTTTTCCGTCGACGAGGCCGATGAGCGTACGGGCACGGTCGAGGTAACGGTGTTGGACACATCGTCTGCCAACGAGCTCGAACTGCTGTCCAACGGGCAGATTCAGGCCGCGGCACTCGCGACCAACGCGCTGCTCAACGATAAGATTGACCGCGTGGTGTATAACGTGCACGCCTATATCGACGAAGATAGCAACATTCAGCACGATTCCTTCTTTGGCATGTTTCCCGCCCAGGGCCACCAGAGCGCCATTCTGACGTTCGTGTGGACCAAGAGCTCATCCAACGCCACGAGTATCGACTGGAAGATGCGCATCGTGAGTATGGATGACACCATCGCCGAGCGCATTCAGAAGCAGGTGAACTCGGTGTCGTCGTTGATTGAGGACCCGGTGGTGAGCCAGACCAAGATTGACGAGGAAAAGGCCGAACGTGACCTGGAACATCGTCTGCATGGTCGCGAGATTTTCCGCGGCGGCAAGCCCGATCGCTCACCGTCCGATCTGCTGGAACAGGACAAGAAAAAGTAGGAGGCCATCATCCCGCGTGAGCCACAAGCCCACGCGGGATGATTTTTCTGGGTAGTCTTTTTGGGACGGGGCTATTTTAGCTACCCCGGCCGTCAATCAGACAAAACGCTAGCGCTAGCAGCCGAGGCAGCTAAAATAGCCCCGTCCCAAAAAGACTACCCGATGGCGGTTGTGAATCATTATGCATGGGGAGTCATAATTATCATTTTGTAAACAATTCTATGAAATTAACGCCATAAGTGATGCTTGCGGTTAGAATACCTCGAGGCCTAACTACACACCTTTAAGCCGGTCCTGTGAGACCGGGAAGGAGAACTATGGCGAACAACCATACCGCGGGCGCTGCCGCCCGCACCTTCGCGCCCAGCGAGCTTTGCCAGCGTATGCTGGACAAAACCAGCAAGGGCACCTGCGGTCCCTGCATCCTGTTTCTTGAGGATGGGACCATTTTTTATGGACGTGCATGCGGCGCCGAGGGCACCGCGACCGGCGAAGTCTGCTTCAATACCTCGCTCGAGGGCTACTTTGAGGTTATGACCGACCCGAGTTATGCCGGCCAAATCGTAACCATGACCTATCCGCAGATCGGTAACTACGGTATCGACGAGACCGACGTCCAGTCGGCCTTCCCCGGCGACGCCGTGCGCCCTGCGGGCGCTCCGGCTATGCGTGGCATGATCGTCCGCGACATGTGTGCCACGCCTTCTAACTGGCGCTCGGCCGTCAGCGTGCCGGAATACCTGCGTGCCCACGGCATCGTCGCTATCGAGGGCGTCGACACCCGCGCTCTGGTGCGCCACCTGCGCGACAACGGCTCCAAGATGGGCATCATCTCGACCGAGGTCTTTGACGTCGACGAACTTGCCGAGCGTCTGGCCGCAGCGCCGACGCTGGTGGGCGAGAATCTGGTCAAGACCGTAAGCTGCCCTGAACCCCACGTCTTTGTCGCGAGCGATCTGCCTGCCACGCATGACTTTGCGCTTGCGGCTGCCGCTCCTGCCCGTCACAAAGTGGTCGCGTATGACTGCGGTGTGAAGCGCGGCATCCTGGAGGGCCTCGTCCGCGCCGGCTGCGACCTTACCGTCGTGCCGTGGGATACGCCTGCCCAGCAGGTGCTCGACATGAATCCCGACGGTGTCTTTTTGTCCAATGGCCCCGGCGACCCCGACGCCGTGGTGGAGACCTATGAGCAGGTACAGCAGCTGATCGGCAAGGTGCCGGTCTTTGGCATTTGCCTGGGTCATCAGATGATCAGCCTGGCCTGCGGCGCCCAGATGGAAAAGCTTAAGTTCGGTCATCGCGGTGGCAACCAGCCGGTCATTAACCTGGTAAGCCGTCGCGTGGAGATCACCGCGCAAAATCATGGCTTTGGCCTGCTGTTCCCCAGCTTGGGCAAGCTTGTCCCCGAGCTTTCCGGCGGCGAGACCGAGCATGCGGCCGATGGAGATCTGCGCGTCTGGGTGCGCCGCGGCATCGCGCCGGTCGTGATGAACGAGCGCTTTGGCCGCATTCGCCTGACGCATGTGAACCTTAACGACGGCACCGCCGAGGGCATCCAGCTGCTCGACGCCCCGTGCTTCTCGGTCCAGTACCACCCCGAGGCCTCGCCTGGCCCCACCGATGCCCACTATCTCTTTACCGCCTTTACGCGACTCATGGACGGCGAGGAGAACTACCTGGACATCGACACCGCGAAGGACCGCCTGACTGGCTGGAATTTCGCCGACGATGGTTCCGCCGTTCTGCCGAACGGCGGACCGATCGACGCTGCGGCTGCATCTGGCACACCATCTTGCCGTTCTGCTTCGGACGCGCGGGCATAAGCCCAGCGCGCCCTCGCATCACGGCAACCTGATGCACCAGCTGCACCCTCGCTGACTTTTCCAAAACATTGAGTCAGCCTCTCTAGGAGGTTTTAAACATGCCGAAACGTACTGACATCAAGCGTATCCTCGTTATTGGTTCGGGTCCCATCGTCATTGGCCAGGCCTGCGAGTTCGACTACTCCGGCGCCCAAGCCTGCAAGGTGCTCAAGGAGGATGGCTTTGAGGTCATCCTGGTCAACTCCAACCCGGCGACTATCATGACCGACCCGGGTCTTGCCGACCGCACCTATGTCGAGCCCATCACCGCCGAGTTTATCGAGCGCGTGATCAAGAAAGAGCGCCCGGACGCGCTGCTGCCCACGCTGGGCGGCCAGACCGGTCTGAACGCCGCCGTCGAGCTGGCGAAAGACGGCACGCTGGACAAGTACGGCGTCGAGATGATCGGTTGCGACCTTGCCGCCATCGAGCGCGGCGAGGACCGCAAACTCTTTAACGAGGCCATGGCCGAGATTGGCCTGGAGGTCGCGCGCTCGGGCTATGCCTACAGCGTGGCTGACGCCGAGGCTATCGCCGAGCGCGTGGGATATCCTTGCGTGCTGCGTCCGAGCTTTACCCTCGGTGGCGCCGGCGGCGGCATCGCGCATACCCACGAGGAGCTCGTCTCCATCGTGAGCCAGGGCCTTGAGCTCTCGCCTGCCCACGAGGTGCTGGTCGAGGAGTCCATCGAGGGTTGGAAAGAGTATGAGATGGAGGTCATGCGTGACCACGCCGGCAACGGCATCATCGTGTGCTCTATCGAGAACCTCGACCCCATGGGTGTGCACACCGGCGACTCCATTACCGTGGCGCCGGCGCAGACGCTCTCCGACCTTGAGTATCAGCGCATGCGTGTCGCCTCGCTCGCCATCTTGGAGAAGATCGGCGTCGAGACCGGCGGCTCCAACGTGCAGTTTGCCGTGAACCCCCAGACCGGCCGCCTGATCGTCATCGAGATGAACCCGCGCGTGAGCCGCTCGTCCGCACTGGCCTCCAAGGCCACGGGCTTTCCCATCGCCAAGGCCGCCGCGCGCCTGGCCGTTGGCTATACGCTCGACGAGATCGTCAACGACATTACCAAGGCAACGCCTGCCTGCTTTGAGCCCACGATTGACTACTGCGTGGTCAAGGTGCCGCGCTTTGCCTTCGAGAAGTTCAAGGGTACCGACCCCACGCTCACCACGCGCATGAAGGCCGTGGGCGAGATTATGGCGATCGGCCGCACCTTCGAGGAAGCCTTTGGCAAGGCCATGCGCTCGCTGGAGGATGGACACCAGGGTATTTGCGCCGGTGGCAAGGAGGGTGCCGATAAGCTGAGCGACAATGAGCTCGCCCAAGCCGTGGCAACCCCGACCGAGCACCGCATCTTCTTTGTGGTCGAGGCCCTGCGCCGCGGCTGGGACATCGCCCAGATCCATGCCATCTGCGGCATCGATCCGTGGTACCTCAACCGCATCAACGACATGGTGCAGGTCCAGGAGAGCATCCGCGGCCTGCGTGTGGAGGACATTGACGCCGACGCGATGCGCCTGCTCAAGCAGTATGGCACGAGTGATGCCGAGATTGCCGCGCTGACCGGCTCGGACGAGCGCTTTGTGCGCGCCTACCGCAAGGGTCTGGGCGTGGTTCCCAGCATGAAGACGGTCGATACCTGCGCTGCGGAGTTCTCGAGCGCCACGGAGTACCACTACAAGACGTACGAGAACATCTATCGCACGAGCCCGGATGCCAAGAAGTGCGTTGCCCCCGACGAGACCACGCCGGCGGACAAGCCCAAGGCGATGATCCTGGGCGCCGGCCCCAACCGTATTGGTCAGGGTATCGAGTTTGACTACTGCTGCGTGCATGCGAGCTATGCGCTGGCGGCTCGCGGTTTTGAGACCATCATGGTCAACTGCAATCCCGAGACTGTCTCGACCGACTACGACACGTCCGACCGCCTGTACTTTGAGCCGCTCACCTACGAGGACGTCATGGACGTCATTGATGTTGAGCGTCCCGACGGCGTCGTGGTGACGCTCGGCGGTCAGACTCCGCTTAAGCTGGCGCGCATGCTCGAGGAGAGCGGCGTGAACATCATGGGCACCAAGCCCGATGCCATCGACTTTGCCGAGGACCGCGAGCGTTTTGCCGCCCTACTCGACAAGCTGGGCATTATGTACCCGCCGGCGGGCCAGGCAACCTCGTTTGAGGAGGCCGAGGCCGTGGCCGCGCACATCGGCTACCCGCTGCTGGTGCGTCCGAGCTACGTGCTGGGCGGCCGCGGCATGATGATCGCCTACGATGCCGAGCATCTGCGCGATTACATGGCCGAGGCCGCGCGCATTAGCCCCGACTACCCGGTGTATCTGGATCGCTTCCTGGAGGGTGCGATCGAGTCCGATGTCGACGCCCTGTGCGACGGCGAGGAGGTCTACATCGGCGGTATCCTGGAGCATATCGAGGAGGCCGGTATCCACTCCGGCGACTCCGCGACGTGCATTCCGCCGTTTAGCTTTAGCGAGAGCCTGCAGGCGAAGCTCCGCGAGACTACGCGCCGCATCGCGATGGCGCTGGGAGTCCGCGGTCTGGTCAACGTGCAGTATGCCATCAAGGGCGAGACCGTCTACGTGATCGAGGCTAACCCGCGTGCCAGCCGTACCGTGCCGTTCATTTCCAAGGCCACCGGCGTGCCGCTGGCCAAGTGCGCGGCGCGTATCATGGCGGGCGATTCCATCGCGAGCCTGGGCCTGCCGAGCGACGAGCGTCAGCTGGACTGGTTCTGCATGAAGGAAGCCGTTATGCCCTGGGGTCGTTTCCCGGGAGCCGACGTTATCCTGGGGCCCGAGATGAAGTCGACGGGCGAGGTCATGGGTATCGCCAAGAGCTATCCCGAGGCATATGCCAAGACGCAGCTGGCGATTGACTACAAGCTGCCCGACCCGAGCTGCGGCAAGGTGTTCATTAGCGTGTGCGACCGCGACAAGCGCCACATCCTTTCGGTCGCCCGTATCCTGCGCTACCTTGGCTTTGATATCTGCTCTACCGAGGGTACGGCGCGCGTGCTGCGCGGCGGCAATGTGACGTGCGAAATCGTGGAAAAGATCAGCGGCCCGCATGACGGCGAGCGTCCCAATATCGGCGACCTTATCGCCGATGGCAAGATTGCGGTGATCATCAACACGCCGTACGGCCCGGGTTCGCGTGGCGACGGCTATCTGTTGCGTACCGAGGCGGTGCGCCGCGGCGTGACCTGCGTGACCGCGATGTCCGCTGCCAACACATACGTGAGTGCCATCGAGGCGGTGCGCGAGGACCAGCAGGGTCACGGCAGCGCCAACGACATGGGTATGGACGTCATCGCCCTGCAGGACCTGCCGCAGTACACGATGTAGTGTGACCTGGTCGGCCGGGGCGGCAGCCGGACACTTTCTCTCGGAAACTGGGCTTCGCGAAGTTTTCCGAGAGAAAGGTCCGCCTTCCCGCCCCGGCACACGGTGACTCGGCTGCACCGTGTGCTGCCGAAGGGGCTTTGCGCGATGACTAGGGCTGAAAAAGAAAGTGAGTGTGGGCGCCGTCGTTCGTTTGAACGACGGCGCCCACGTTTTGTATGGGGTCTCCTGGCGAATTTTGATTCGCCAGGAGGCCTTTTGCCGGGGGGGGTGAAACATACCTTGGACAGTTGGTTCAGATACGTATTTTTCAGAGGGTGTGTAAAGGCCGACCTGAGTCCGATTGGGCTGAATTTGACTTTCCGAACCGGTGGAGACGCTCAAATAAGGGCGACAGAGGTCATTATGGGGCTCAAAGTGACTTCAAATCACCCTAGTAGCGCCAAGAGGCACGCCCAAAAAATACGTATCTGAACTAACTTTCCACTACCCTCCGCAAACCTTTCATTCCAACCCAAATTAGCCAACGTACGTCATAGCAATCCCCGGTAGGTCCCCGGGTGCCCCGCGGCGGGCCGGGTTTATTATCGGAGCGATTTTGCGAAGCAAGGGGAGCGAAGATAAAAACCCGGCCCGCCGCGGGGCACCCGGGGACCGCAGGGACGGGAGCAGCTATACTACTCTCAGTAGTTAAGGGTCGCGGATCGCCGCGTCACCGCTCTCAACAGGAGGTCTTTGTTTATGGCAGATCAGAAGCCGGTTGTCGGGATCATCATGGGCTCCAAGTCCGATCTGGGCGTTATGGAAGGCTGTACCGCCGAGCTCGAGGCGCTCGGTGTGCCCTATGAGCTCGTCATTGCGAGCGCGCACCGCACGCCGGCGAAGGTCCACGAGTGGGCTTCGACTGCTGCCGACCGCGGCATCAAGGTGATTATTGCTGCTGCCGGCAAGGCTGCTCACCTGGGTGGTGTCGTGGCTGCGTTTACGCCGCTGCCGGTCATCGGCGTGCCTATGAAGACGAGTGACCTGGGCGGCATGGATTCGCTGCTGTCGATGGTGCAGATGCCTTCGGGCGTGCCCGTGGCCTGCGTTGCCATCAACGGTGCCAAGAACGCCGCCATTTACGCCACGCAGATTCTGGGCGCATGCGACCCCGAGTACCGCAAGGTTATCGAGAAGATGAAGCAGGAGATGGCCGACGCCTAGGCGTTCCGCCGTTTCACCGCAGTATAAGGAGAGCCATGTCCGACTATCAGGGAAAACGATTCAAGGTTCCTCAGATTCCCGATCCGTCGAAGCCGGGTGCTGCCCATGGGGCACAGCAGGGTCGGACATCCTCTCCTCAGCAGCCGCGCGCGCCGCGCCCCGTGACGCCGGCGACGCATCGTCGACAGGACGCGCCGGCCGCATATCGACCTTCATCTTATAGCACCGCTAAGAAGCCGCCCCTGTCTTCATCGCATGCCGCGCCGTCGGATTACACCGAGCCGCCGCGCAAGAAACGCCGGTCCGTCATTCCCATTCTGCTCATCATTATCGGTATCGGTCTGATCGTTGCCGCTGCCGCCATCTTTATCAATGCGCAGATTGGCTACAAGCAGGCGAGCGAGTCGTATCAAAAGATCGAACGGCAGTATAGCGATAAGGACGCTAGCGGCGTGCCGATTATCGATTTCAATGCTCTTGCCCAGACAAATCCCGAGGTCGTCGGTTGGATTTACGTACCGGGCACCAACATTAACTATCCCGTAGTGCAGGCTACTGATAATTCCAAGTACCTCAACACGTTGTTCGATGGTACGTCCAACGCATCGGGTGCCATCTTCTTGGATTACGAGGACACTGCGCCCGGCATGGTGGATCAGCAGACTACGATCTATGGTCACCACATGAACGACGGATCGATGTTCAATGTGATCTCGGGCACGACCGATCAGGCGACGTTCGACAGCATAGAGTGCGTGTACTACATCACGCGCGACGCCACCTATAAGCTGCGTCCGCTGGCGACCAAGGTCGTTGAGGACACGTATGCCAAGGCGCGTACGCGCAATTTTGAGGGCGACGACGGGCTCAAGAACTATCTGTCCGAGATGCTCGACGGTGCCTCTGCCGTGGCGAGCGATGCGGGCGACCGCGCCGCCTCAGCAACCAAGGTCGTGACGCTCGTGACCTGTCGCTCGCTGTCGCTGAGCAACACGCGCGTCGTCATGGTGCTCGCGCCGGTCGAGGAGTAGATTATCCAGGGGTAGCTAAAGAGCCCCGTCCCAAATTAGCTAAATTGCCCTAGAGTAGCTAATTTGGGACGGTAAGGGAGAAATGATGCTCGAGAATGGCAAAACGATGCCTTCGGTTGATGCTTGGCTGCGTGAGGTTAAGGCCGATGCTTCGGCGGCTGGCTGCGGCATGTACCTGACACACAACGGTGTGGTGCGTGCGACGCCCAAGGCCGAGGTGCGCGGAGTCGAGACCGATGGCGTGGCGCCTGGGCATAAGGTGGGCGGCATGGTGTTCGGCTTCGATGCTCAGAAGGTGCAGGCTGCTATCGAGGCCACGCGCGCGATGCCTGGTATCGGCTATGTGCGCGTGTGGCTGGCAAGCGGCGAGCTTGCCGTGGGCGACGACATCATGCTCGTGCTCATTGGCGGAGACGTTCGTCCGCATGTGGTCGATGCGCTGCAGGCGCTCGTTGGCACCATCAAAAATGAGTGTGTGAGTGAGGTCGAGCGCGAGGCGTAGAGGCTTACGTCGATAGAAGGCTCGTTTATAAAAATGCCCGCCGGTACGTGTGATACCGGCGGGCATTTTGCGTTTTGGGCGCGGTGGACGCTACACGCGCGTCGCATCCTTGGGGCTCATGGTCATGCTCTGGAAACGATTTTCCATATACTCATTATCGAAGTACGTGCCGTAGAACTGCGCAACGGGAATATCGCTGACCGTGCCGTTGACGCGCTGGTACCAGTAATCGAGCGACTGCAGCGTCATGACGCCGTCGACCAGCATAATGATGGTGAAGATGACGGTAGCGGAGTAGCGGCTCTTCCACGGAATCATGTTGATGAGATTGAGCAGCCTCGGCAGCAGCAGCTTGATCCAGATGAGGCCACCCAGGCCCCACAGGCAGGCAAAGCCCGTGCAGGTGCGTCCGCCGGTAAGGACGGCGAGTGGGTCGGGCATGCCAAAGAGCTTCATGTGCGAGTAGTTCCACGAGACCACACCGAACGAGGTCTGCATAAACCAGCCCACGAACACCTCAAAGCTTGCGCCAAGTAGGGCACTCACCAAAAAGATAATGATGGGGTTCTTTTTGTAGAAGCGGTTGAGCACCATGGTCATGAGTACGGCGCCAAATCCGTAGATGGGGCTGAAGGGGCCAAACAGCATGCCGGCGCGGTTCTGGTAGACGCCCGGGTCGTCGACCGTCATATGCCAGATGTCCTCCAGGATCAGGCCGAGTACGCAGCAGACAAAGAATACCCAGAACAGGTTGAAGTAGTTGAGCTTGATGTAGCCTTCGCCGGTCTCATCGCGGCCGAGCATGCCCTCGGCGGCGGCGTCGCGATCGAGCATCTCCTGCAGGCGGCGCTGCAGCTCGCGCTCCTGACGAAGCGTGGGGTCGACGGTGGCCGAAAGCGCGACGAGGATGCCGAGCTGGATGGCGGGGCGCAGCAAGAACGGCCCGATACCCTGGAGCATCACGTCGACCAAAAGCTCAACGACGGTAAATGCGATAAGGATATAGGACAGGCGCGCGGCGTTGCGGCGCTGGTTTTTGATAAGGTCCAGGCCAAAGATGATCAGGATGACGGCACTTGCCGCAGAGAGCATGATGCCGGCGACGATGAGTCCAACCGCGACGAGCGTGTTGTCGCCGAGCTTGGCGGCGGTGTTGCCGGTGATGAGCGCGGTGATGACCTGCCACATAAAGGCGGCGACCGACGGGAGCGTGCCCACGCCGGACAGAATGCACAGGGCGGCGTACACCTTAATGATCAGGGGGATCTTCTTGACCTCGGTGGCGCTGGGGACGCTGGGGTCGAGTTCATTTCGATCCATACATAACCTTTCTCGCTTTGTTGCAGGTTATAAGGATACGCCGCCGACCTGCCAAAAGACAGGACAAACGACCCAATTGCAACTTTGTAATCCCCAACGGTGGACACGGCGGCCATCTGGGGGAGCGGGCGCTTGCGCTGGACAGACCGATAAAATGTTTGGCTACAAAACTGATTATTAGCTCGGTGGGCTTTTAAAAAGCGCTGTTCATGCGCGGGAGTGCTTGTCCTGCCGTGCGTATAATAAGGTGGGTAACGCCAAAATACGAGGCTCTGAGGGGATGCCATGTCTCAAGAAACCATCCGCGCGGCCGAGCGTGCCGCGGGACAGGTGAACACCATGTCGACGTATGATCCGGACTCCGACCAGCTGCATGAGGAATGTGGCATTTTCGGCGTATGGGCGCCCGATCGCGACGTGGCTCGACTGACGTACTTTGGCCTGCGTGCGCTGCAGCACCGTGGCCAGGAATCGGCGGGAATCGCCGTGGGTGACGGCGGCACGGTTATGGTCCGCAAGGATCTGGGCCTGCTCGACCGCGTGTTCTCCAACGCCGACCTGTCGACGCTCTCCGGCCAGCTGGCCGTGGGCCACGTGCGCTATGGCACCGCCGGTGCCAAGAGCTGGGAAGCCTCTCAGCCGCATCTTTCTACCATCAACAGCGTCATTATCGCGCTTGCTCACAACGGCACGCTGGTCAACACCGACGAGCTGCGCCGCCAGCTGATCGAGCTGGGCGTGCCGTTCCTCTCCAATTCGGATTCCGAGGTCGCGACCAAGCTCATCGGCTACTTTACTCAGCGTACAGGCCATCTGCGCGAGGGCATTCGTAAGACCATGGAACTCGTGCGCGGCGGCTACGCCATGACGCTCATCAATGAGCAGGCGCTCTATGCCTTCCGCGACCCGCACGGCATTCGCCCGCTGGTGCTGGGCAAGCTCGTGGACGAGGGCCTGGACCAAGCCGATGCCGCATCCGTTTCGCAGCTGCCGTCGCAAGACGACGCCGCGACGGTCGACGCCACCACCCATGTCACGCGCGCTGGCGGCTGGGTCGTTGCCTCGGAGACCTGTGCGCTCGACATCGTGGGTGCCGAGTACGTCCGTGATGTCCGCCCCGGTGAGATTTTGCGCATCAGCGCCGAGGGCCTGGTATCCGAGCAGGGCGTACCTGCAGCCGAAGAGCCTGCCAACTGCATCTTTGAGCAGGTCTACTTCGCCCGCCCCGACTCCATCATGAACGGCAAGAGCGTCTACGCCTGCCGCTACGACATGGGTCGCCAGCTGGCACACGAGGAGCCCGTCGAGGCTGATCTGGTCATCGGCGTGCCCGACTCCGGCCTGCCGCCCGCGGAGGGGTATTCGCACGAGAGCGGCATTCCCTTTGGCGAGGGCCTCATCAAGAATCGCTATGTGGGCCGTACGTTTATCGAGCCCACGCAGGAGCTGCGCGCCATGGGCGTGCGCATGAAGCTCAACCCGCTGCGCGACAACATCGAGGGCAAGCGCCTGGTCGTCATCGACGACTCCATCGTGCGCGGCACCACCATGGTGCAGCTCGTCAAGATGCTGCGTAACGCCGGCGCCAAGGAGATTCACATTCGCATCAACTCGCCCGAGGTCATTTGGCCGTGCTTCTACGGCATCGATACCGACGTGCAGTCGCAGCTCATCAGTGCCAACAAGACGGTCGATGAGATCTGCGAGTACATTGGCGCCGATTCGCTGGCCTTCCTTTCGGTCGAGGGCCTGCTGAAGGTCATGCCCAAGGGCGGCTATTGCGATGCATGCTTTACCGGCCGCTATCCCGTGGCGATTCCCGAGAGCTTTGGCCGCGACAAATTTATGGAGGGCTTTAAGCCCCGCAACCTGGACAAGCCGCTGCACTTTGACGACGACGCCGTGGTCGAGAAATACGACGACCGCAGCTGGGAAGAGGAACACGGCGAGGCCTAAAGCCTGCCAAAAAGGGACAGGTTTATTTTGGTAGGTTTTACCTGCTGTTTTGTTGATATGGCGGCGCGTGCTGTTATGGCGCGCGCCGAAATGAACGCAACTATGAGCACCGTTTGGCGCCCGCGCGGCGCCACGGTAATGGGAGAGGAAGGCTCAGATGAGCGACAGCAAGCATGTGACGTATGAGGATGCCGGCGTCGATACCGCCGAGGGCGGCCGCGCCGTCGACGCGATTAAGCAGATGGTCAAGGACACCAATCGCCCCGAGGTTATCGGCGGCATTGGCGGCTTCGGTGGCCTGTTCTCGGCTGCCGCGCTTAAGGATATGGAAGACCCGATCCTGATCAGCGGCACCGACGGCGTGGGCACCAAGCTCGTGCTCGCCCAGATCATGGACCGTCACGAGACGGTGGGCCAGGACCTGGTCGCTATGTGCGTCAACGACATTCTGGCTTCGGGCGCCGAGCCGCTGTTCTTCCTGGACTACGTTGCCATCGGTCACATCGAGGCCGAGCACATGGCAAAGATCATCAAGGGCGTGGCCGATGGCTGTAAGCTCGCGGGCTGCGCGCTTGTGGGCGGCGAGATGGCCGAGCACCCGGGCGTCATGGCCCCCGCCGATTACGACCTCGCCGGCTTTACCGTGGGTGTCGTCGACCGTCCCAAGATGCTCGACCCCGCAAACGTCCGCCCGGGCGATGTAATCCTGGGCCTGCCTTCCACCGGCGTGCACTCCAACGGCTACTCGCTCGTGCGCAAGGTCATCGGCGTCGACGGCATTAAGCCGGGCACGCCCGAGGCCGCCGCTAAGGCCGAGGAGCTGAGCCGTCCGCTCGAGGAGCTCGGCGGCGCATCGCTCGCTGACGCCCTGCTCGCTCCCACGCGCATCTACGTCAAGCCGATTCTTGAGCTGCTGCGCGGCGGCGCTCCGGTGCACGCGATTGCCCACATCACCGGCGGCGGTATTACCGAGAACCTCAACCGCGCGCTCGCCGACGACGTCGATGCCGTGGTCACCCGCAATGGCGCTGAGATGGGCTGGGACGTTCCGCCCGTCATCACCTACGTGTCGCGCCAAGCCGAGCTCGCGCCCGACGAGGCATGCAAGACCTTCAACATGGGCGTTGGCCTGTGCCTGATCGTCGCCCCCGAGGACGAGGCCGCGGTTACCGAGGCCCTGGTCGCGCTGGGCGAGAAGCCGTTCCGCGTAGGCGAGTGCGTCGAGGGTTCCGGTAAGGTCGTGTACTCCGATGAGCGCTAACGAGCAGATGGCTGCCGCCGAGGGCCTGGACTTTGTGCCCTATGCCCGTCCGACCGGCACCGATACGGACGAGCCGCTCAAGATCGGTGTGCTCATCAGCGGTTCGGGTACCAACCTGCAGGCGCTGATCGACCTGATCGCCGCTGGCAAGCTCAATGCTTCGATTGAGCTGGTGGTCTCGAGCCGTCCTTCGGCCAAGGGCCTGCAGCGTGCCGAGCGTGCGGGCATTCAGACGCTGACGCTTTCCAAGGATGTCTATGCCGACCCTATTGCCGCCGACGAGATCATTGCGCACGAGCTGCTCGAGCGCGGCTGCGAATATGTGGTCATGGCTGGCTACATGCGCATGGTCCGCACGCCCCTGCTGGCGGCGTTCCCCAACCGCGTGGTAAATCTGCATCCGGCGCTGCTGCCGAGCTTTACCGGCGCGCATGCGATCGACGATGCCTTTGCGCGCGGCGTCAAGGTGACCGGTGTGACCGTGCACTTTGCCAACGAGATCTACGACAACGGTCCCATCATCGCCCAGCGTGCGCTGGCTGTCGAGGAAGGCTGGGACGTCGACACGCTCGAGGAGCACATCCATGCCATTGAGCACGTCCTGTATCCCGAGGTGGTCCAGATGCTCGCCGACGGCCGCGTCCACGTGCTGGAGAGCGGCAAGGTCGCAATTGACGCGCCTCGCGGCTAGCGGCGCACAGTACAATTTATCCGAGTAGTCAGGGTGGTCATTGGCGCCAAGGCGCGCGTGGCCACCTTTTGTTTTAGGTAGTCACCTGCGACGTTCTTGAATGACTAGTCGTTTAAGAACGTCGCAGGTGACTAGGTGAGAGAGGTGAGCGCATGGCGGATAACGAAGCGCTGTTTACGCCTGAGCTGGTGTTTTTTGATTGGGAGTGCGCGACGCCGGATGAGGTGTTTGCGCGGCTCGAGGACGAGCTTGCGCCTCGCGGCTACACTGCGCCCGGTTGGCTCGATGCCGTCCGCATGCGCGAGGATGCCTATCCCACGGGTCTTGCCATGCCGGCGGCAAATATCGCCATTCCACATACCGATCCGGGGTTTGTAGCCAAGCCCTATATCGCGGTGGTAAAGCCCGCCGCGCCCGTGACATTTAACGCTATGGCTGGCATGGGCGCTCCGGTGCCGGCGCAGATCGTCATCAATCTGGGCATCGCCGAGCCGGGCGGTCAGGTCGAGGCCCTGCAGGCGCTCATGAACATCTTTATGGACGCGGATGTCGCGGCCGATGTGCTCGGCCAGACCACACCTCAAGGCATGGTCGACGCCATCCGCCGCCACTTTTAAAGCCGGCACTTGGGGACAGTCCCTAACTGCCGGCAGAAAAGGAACGTCCCCAAGTGCCAGGGTTGCCCCCTTTGTCGCGGGGGCCGCGTTGTGACACAATGGCGTTTGTTCGATTCGTGATGCGAAAGGCCAAACATGGCAAATAAGAAAAAGAACTCCGAGGCCGCGCCGACGCCCGAGCAGCAGGCTCGCGCTGCCTCCAACTCTCGTAAGAAGCAGCGCAAGACGTACGTGTCTAAGACCGTCAAGATCGTTCTGGTGGTCATCGGTGTGTTGGCGATGCTGCTTTCCGTCTCGGCCATGGCGTGCTCCGGCCTTATGTCGCAAGCAGAGGATACCTCGGGCTACAAGCTTACCGGCGGTGTGGCTGCCACTATCAACGGCACCAACCTCACCGAGGACACCGTGACCAAGCAGATCATGAGCATGCGCACGTCCTACGGCTACACCAAGGACAAGGACTGGGCGCAGTATCTGGTCGACAACGACCTCACGCCCAAGAAGTACCGCAAGCAACTCATCGACTCCTACACGCAGCAGATTCTGCTTCAACAGGCACAGAAGGAGAACGGCGTGACGGTGTCGGACGAGGAGGTCGAGAAGGCTTGGAAGGACGCGTGCAAGAGCGCGGGCGGTGCCAAGGCCTTTAAGAAGACCCTTAAGACCTACGGCTACACCGAGGACACCTATAAGAGCTCGCTCAAGGAGAGCCTGGCGCAGCAAAAGCTCAAAGATGCCGTGGCGCCCACCAGCAAGCCCAAGGACAGCGAGATCGTCGATTACATCAACGAGAATCTGTCGAACTACAACGATGCCCGCCGCTCGTCGAACATCCTGATCAAGGTCGATTCCGACGCATCCGACGAGGACAAGGCTGCCGCCAAGGCTAAGGCGCAGGAGTGCCTGGACAAGATCAACTCCGGCGAGCTGAGCTTTGAAGACGCCGTGAAGCAGTATTCCGACGACACCGGCTCCAAGGAGAAGAAGGGTGACGTGGGCTGGGACAAGCTCACCACCTTCGTCGACAGCTACCAGGCGGCACTCGAGGGGCTCAACAAGGGCGATGTGAGCGACGTGGTCGAGTCGACGTACGGCTATCACATCATCAAGTGCACCGACTACTTCCATGTCGATAATCAGGTCGATGACATCAACCAGGTGCCCAAGGCCATCAAAAAGTACGTCTCCAACGTGGTGAAGACGCAGGCAGAGAGCACTGCGTATAGCGAGTGGTTGGAGCAGTACAAGAAGGATGCCGACATTACCGTTAACCCCATGCCCAAGGACGTGCCGTACAACGTCAGCCTGAAGGGCGTCACCAAGAGTTCGACCGACGATTCGTCGACGACTGAGTAATCATGGGGCGGCGCTCGTGTGAGTGCCGCCCGCACTATTGAGGAGGGTTTGCAGATGACCAACGAAGAGCTGCAGAAGGAAATGATTGCGGCCATGAAGGCCAAGGACAGGGTTCGCCTGTCTATCATTCGCCAGGTTAAGGCTGAGGTGAAGAACATCGAGGTCAATGAGCGCCGCGACGTGACCGAGGAAGACGTCAACAGCATGATCAAACGTCTGATCAAGCAGACAAGCGAGACGCTGGAGATGTCTATCAAGGCCGGCACCGACCAAGAGCGTACCGACAACCTGACCGAGCAGGTCAAGATTCTGGAGAGCCTGCTGCCCGCGCAGGTTTCGGGCGAGGAACTCGAGGCCCTGATCGAGCAGGTCATCGCCGAGCTGGGCGCCACGTCCAAGAAGCAGATGGGCCAGGTCATGGGTGCACTCGGCAAGGCCACCGGCGGCAACTTCGACAAGCCTGCGGCGGCAAAGATCGTCGGAGCCAAATTGGCGTAATTTGTTACGCGGTTTTACCAAACCGCGTAACGGCTCGACGCTGCAAACCCACACACACGGCAATCTGACGTTCAATTTCAAGGGCGCGACCATAAGGTCTGCGCCCTTTCATTCAAGACTTTAGTCTGCTGGCCGCGCAGCGGCCAGCTTTA